>CALCPT010000378.1 GCA_937897265.1 uncultured Alcaligenaceae bacterium | reverse complement strand
CGTTAAAGAGATCAATAATCTGGGGTTGAACGCCATGTTCATCCCTGAGGCCTACGGCGGTGCACCGCTTTCTTACGCTTGCTATTTAGCCTGTGTGCGCGAGATCAGCGAAGCCTGTGCGTCAACCGGCATTATTTGGGCCACTAACTTTCATGCCATCAAGCCTTTAATGGATTTTGGCAACGAGGAACAGAAGCAGCGCTTACTGCCGCGAATGGCTGAAGGTGGTTTGGCCTCTCTGGTGATTACCGAGCCTACTGCAGGCTCGGACGCTACCGGGATGAAAACCACTTTCACACCCGACGGTGATTCGATCATCATGAATGGCAGCAAAATCTTTATTTCGAACGGCGATGTTTCAGATCTGTATATCGTGTTTGGAAAATGGAGCGAGATCGCAGGCGATAAAGAATCGATTTCAGTGGTCGTACTTGAAAAAGGCACCCCGGGATTTACCATCGCGGGCACAGAAGACAAGATGGGAACACGTGCCTCAGGTACAGCCTCGCTCTCGTTTGATCAGGTGCGCATCCCTCGTGCCAATCTATTGTGCGAACCCGGCGATGGCTTGAAAATCTTGCTCGCTTCGTTAAACAAATCGCGACCAAGCGTTGCCGCACATGCACTCGGTATCGCACGCGCAGCATTTAACGATGCGATCGCGTACATGAACGATCGCCGCCAGTCGGGCAAACGGTTGCTCGAATTTCAAGGCTTGCAATTTAACGTGGCTGACTTGGCCGCTGAACTTGTCATGGTTGAGTCGTGGTTATGGCGCGTTGCTGCGCTGATTGAATCCAACGCCCCCAATGTCGGGATCGAGGCCTCGATCCTAAAACTCAAAGCCACTGATCTCGCAATGCGCATTGCCACCGATGCCGTGCAGTTTTTAGGCGGCTACGGGTATTGCAAAGACTATCGCGTCGAACGCCTCATGCGCGATGCAAAAATCACACAAATCTGGGAAGGCACCAATCAAATTCATCGGCAATTGATTGGACGTAGCTTTCTGAAAAAGGAAAAACGATGAACGCCTCAAAAACTATTGGCATTGTGGGCTGCGGCACAATGGGCACCGGCATTGCAATCGTTGCGGCGCGCGCAGGTTTCAAGACACGTATTTACGATCTGAAACCTGAGCCGCTTGAAAACGCTCGCAAACAAGCCGCCGCATTTTTAAAAAAATCAGTCGAACGCGGCAAACTCGCTGCAGGCGAAGACGCTCAGATCATGGCGCAGTTTTTAACAACGACTGACGCAAAAGAATTTGCCGATTGTGATCTAGTCATTGAAGCGGTGTTTGAAGATCTCAAGGTTAAGCACTCGATCTTTAAGCAATTGAATGATATATGTCCAGCGCACACTATCTTTGCCTCAAATACATCAACGATTTCAATCACCGAAATCGCCGGTGGCTCTGGACGCGCTGATCGTTTTGTCGGTATGCACTTTTGTCTGCCAGCACAATTAATGAAACTGGTTGAAATGTCACCCGGCATGAACACCTCAGAGGCCACCTTTGAGGCGGCTTGGAAACTGTGCGAGGCACTCGGCCAAAAGCCCGTGCGCACGCGCGATACTCCCGGCTTCATCTTGAATTACTTTTTAATCCCCTTTAATAACGACGTGATCAACTTGATTGATCAAGGCGTCGCAGATGCTGTCAATATCGACTTGGCCGTCAAAACTGCGTTGGGCTATCCACTTGGACCGTTAGAGCTTCTTGATATGGTAGGCATGGATACCCAACTCTTACTGTGCGATGCCATGCATGGACTCACCAATGAGCCACGCGCTGCCTGCCCACCGCTAGTCAAACGTATGATCGGTGCAGGTCGCCTAGGTCGTAAAACAGGTCAAGGGTTTCATACCTACGACAGCAACAAGATTTTTGGAGCCTGAGCATGAGCTATCAGATTATTCAAGCCGAAGACAGTCGCTCGTTTCCTGAGGCACACGCATTTTTTGAGAAGGCAAGCAAAGAGGGTACTGGCGTGGTGTACATCGGCGCGGACGCAGGTGAAGCCTACCAAGAAGCGCACGAACAACACCTAGCCGCCAGTTTCGTCGCAATCGAACTCGACAACGAATGTCTGGGCGTGCATATTGCAGATGACGATGGCCCAAGCAATGTGGTCGGCTTTGCGCGGTTTAGATTGGGCGATGATGCCCCCACTCAATTGGTCGAACTGGTGCGCATGTCCTACACCTCTGACGCTGCACTCGCGGCGGCAAAAGCTGCGTTCGAAGCAGCTGGCTTGGTGGTTGCTGTGTGCAATGATTTTCCTGGTCGCATCCTCAATCGCCTCATTCGACCCTACTACAACGCTGCCTTGCGTCGCTTAGACGAGGGTTTGGCATCAGCCAACGACATGGATATGACCTTGCGCTTGGGGTTAGGTTACCCAGAAGGGCCGATTGCCCTGTTAAACCGCTCTGGTCTTCATCATCACTTTGAGGTCACGCAAGACCTGTACGAGCAACTCGGCCAAGAAGCCTACGCGCCTGCGCGTCGTGCGCGCAATGCCTGGCTCAAACAGTTTCAAGAGAATGACGATGCAGCCTCTTGAGGGGGTCAAGGTACTAGACTTTAGTACCTTGTTACCGGGTCCGATGTGTACGCTTCTGCTCGCCGATGCGGGCGCTGACGTGATCAAAATTGAACGTAAAGACGGCGATGAGATGCGCTCGTACACGCCAAAATTTGGCGTCGATAGCGTCAATTTTGCGTTACTGAATCGCGGCAAGAAATCAATTGTTGCCGACTTGAAGTCGGCTGAAACCATCAAAAAAATTGAAGCCCTCATCGCGCAGGCCGATGTGTTGGTCGAGCAGTTTCGGCCGGGAGTCATGGAACGTTTGGGGCTTGGCTATCAAGCGGTCGCCAAAATCAATCCGCGCATAATCTACTGCTCAATTACCGGCTATGGCCAAACCGGTCCGTACGCGCAAGTGGCTGCGCACGATATGAATTATCAAGCGCAAACCGGTATGGTCGGACTAAGCGGCGACGCCAACGGTGCCCCCAGCGTACCGCCTGTCCTAACCGCCGACCTTGCTGGCGGTGCGTACCCTGCTGTCATGAATATCTTACTTGGCCTGCGCAAACGTGATCGCGAAGGCGTAGGTTGTCATCTCGATATCTCAATGGCGGACAACCTGTTCCCGCTGATGTACTGGGGTTTAGGGGACGGCTGGGTTGCTGGACAATGGCCGCGTGCAGGCAATGAGCTCGTCACAGGTGGCAGCCCGCGCTATCAAATCTATCAAACCTCCGATAATAAGTTTTTGACTGCCGCGCCCTTAGAAGAAAAATTCTGGAGCAACTTTTTAACGGTGTTAGGTGCAACAGAGCTGCAGCACATCGATAACCCCGCCCTAGTGAAGGCTAGCATCGCAAAAATTATCGCTCAACAGCCTGTCGCTTACTGGAACGCGCGCTTTGCGGGGCAAGACACCTGTGTATGCGAAGTGATCGGGCTTGAGCAGGCAGTGCAAGACCCCCATTTTCAGGCGCGTGGCGTTTTTAAGCGAACCATCGCGACCGCCTCAGGGAAAACCATACCTGCCCTCCCCACCCCGATTAGCGAGGTATTCTTACACTCGCAACAAAAGCAAAGTAGCCCTGACTTAGGACAACACACGCAAGAAGTTTTGAAATAAGCTGAACGCAAGGTTTTACAATTGCTAGTCCCCTTTACAAACTGACAAAATCACCGGATACACACTTCTCGCTGCCGCGCGAGTGGTGACTGAGGAAAAAATGAAAAAGATAACGTCGCTCTGCTTGATTGCACTCTCGGTACTGCTTCCTGGCGTCGCAGCGAGTGCAGACACTTGGCCTAGCAAACCCATTCGTATCGTCGTGACCTTTGCCCCGGGTGGTACCTCAGATGTCATGGGTCGCGCGATTGCACCACCGCTGTCAGCGGCTCTAGGGGTACCAGTCGTTGTGGTGAATAAACCAGGCGCAAATAGCATTATCGCCACTCAAGAAGTTGCACGGTCTGCACCAGACGGCAACACCATTGGTTTGTTTATCAGTGCACACGCGATCAATCCGTACATAGCCAAAAGCCTGCCCTACGACTCGAAAAAAGATTTCATCCCGTTAGCGATGCTTGCGCTGATGCCCGGCCTCTTAACGGTGAACCCCTCTGTACCCGCCAATTCGGTGCAAGAACTCATTGCACTTGCGAAAGCCAAACCGGGCACTCTGTCTTATGGCACGCCTGGTGGCTTGACCTCTGGTCAGCTCTCGATGCAATACTTGATCAAACTCGCAGGCGTCAATATCGTTGAGATCCCCTACAAGGGCGGCGGGCCTGCCTTGGCTGATCTGTTAGCTGGCCACATCCAGATGTTGATCAATAGCCCCACCTCAACAATTCCACATGTCAACAGCGGTAAGTTACGCCCGCTGGCCACCACCGGCGCAGTGCGACCTCCGGCCCTCAAAGATGTGCCGACCATTGCTGAATCAGGGTTTCCGGGCTTTGAACTCTATGAGTGGTACGCCTTGTTCTTACCAGCGGGCACACCCAAAGAGATCGTGACTCGCTTACATAGCGAAGTGATGAAGGTAATGGCTTCGCCCGAGATGGTGAAGCGCATTGCCGATATCGGCGCGCAAAGCAGCAACGACACGCCAGAGCAGTTTGCCCAATTCTTAGTCAAAGAAGACAAAGTCTGGGGCGATCTGGTCAAAGCGATCGGGATTCAACCAGAGTAACTTGAACAGCACCTGGGCCAACGCACAGCCATACGCAGTGCGTTGATCTCGGGTCAGTTACCACACAGCGCGCACGCAGAGTGAGCCACTGGCTCACTGCCTAAATCGTGTCCCAGCATCAACCGAAATCACATCGCCACTGATGTATTTGGACATGGCGTCTGAAGCAAAAAAGACCGCAAGATTGGCAATTTCTTCAGGCGTCCCCATTCGACCGTAAGGCAGATTCGCCATCACTTTGGCATACGCCTGTCGATCGGTATCGTTTCGGGGGTGCAGTAGACTCTCGGTGCGCGGGGTATGAATTAAACCGGGATTAATCCCAACCACGCGTACGCCGTGATTGACCGTCTCTGAACCAAACGCTTTCGTAAAAGCAATCAGTGCGGCGTTGGCAACAGACGTACCAATCGAATTTGCATTGAGTCGTTCGCCTGCAATCCCAATAATGTTAATCATCACACCTGCCTTGCGTGCGATCATGTGCGGATACAAAGCGCGACTCAGCATGATGGTTGACATCACCTTCCCTTCAAACCCATCGCGAAAATCGACAGGGTCAATCGTCAGCAAGCTACCGCGCCCGATCGCACCCGCTGAGTTAATCAAAATCTCAGTCTCAGGATACGCAGCGGCTAACTCTTCGGTCGCGCCTGGCTCTGATAAATTGACTGACTCAATCAACACCTCAACCTTATGTTGGGCTTGAATTTGACGACGAGCGTCTTCTAAAGAGACCAAATCACGCGCAACCAACCGCAACGAACAGCCCTCAGCGGCTAGCGCCTTCGCAATCGCCAAACCAATCCCTTTTGAGCCTCCGGTGACC
>CALCPT010000377.1 GCA_937897265.1 uncultured Alcaligenaceae bacterium | reverse complement strand
TGTCTTTGACAGGCGAACCCGACGGCCCGCCTTCAAGATTTGGCTTGTCGATGATTGATCTCATGACTGGCACCACCGCCGCACTTGGCTTAGTCTCGGCCGTGTTAGGTGCGCGCCAGACTGGGGTTGGGCGGGATGTCGATTGCAGTTTGTTTGATGTTGCCATGCATAACCTAGCCTACTTGGCGACGTGGTATCTGAATGGTTCGCACATGACTGGCAGAGCCCCCCGTTCTGGGCATCCTTCGCTGGTGCCTAGTCAGCTCTATCCAACCAAAGACGGTTGGATTTTTATTATGTGTAACAAAGAAAAGTTCTGGCCAATCTTGGCGACCGAACTAGGCAAGCCTGAGTGGGCAACGCGGGTTGAGTACAGCTCTTATAAAAATCGTCTAGAGAATCGTGAGCAATTCAACGCTGATATTGATAGCGTCATGGTTAAAGATACAACAGCAAATTGGATGAAAAAGTTCGCAGGCAAAGTACCAGCATCACCGGTGTATGACGTCGCGCAGGCGCTAGACAATCCGTTTGTTCATTCGCGCCAAGGTGTTGTGACAACGCGCACGCCTGAAGGTAAAGAGATTCTGGGTGTCGCCTCGCCGCTTCGCTGTAGCGGCGATTCGGCACCCTTACGGGCTGCTCCGGCGATGGGGGCGGATACGAATGCCCTGCTGAGTCAGGCCGGTTTCTCAGAGCAGCAAATTGCCTTTTTGCGTGAGCACGCAGTCATATGAGTCAATATCATTTTGAAGGATTTAGCTCGGGCCCACGCTATGCTCAGTTAGCTAAAACCCTATTAAATGAAATTCATTCAAAGCGCTACCTCGTGGGTGATTTGCTGCCCACTGAGTTTGAATTATGTGCTCAGTTTGGGGTCTCGCGCTTCACGGTTAGAGAAGCGGTCAAGCAGTTGGTTCAGCAAGGCTTGGTGGTGCGTCAACCCGGAGTGGGTAGTCGAGTGGTGGCACAAGCTCCGAGTGGACAATATACACAGACGATGTCCGCAATCACGGATTTGCGCCAATACGCCACCGAGACCACACTGCAGATCGCTCAAACGACAATGCAAGGGATTAACGCCGAGCAAGCAGAACTTTTAGGCGCTGCAGAGGGTGAAACCTGGCTACATATCCAGGGCTTGCGCTACCTAGAAGGCCAAGCGTTACCCATTTGTTTGACGGATGTGTATGTTGCACCACGCTTTCGCTCGCTCGCGGAGGTGAGTGGACGCATGACACAACCACTATATCAACTGATTGAAAAACAATTTGATTGCCGCATCAAAGCCGTGCAGCAAGAGTTGCGGGCGATGCTATTGCCAACTGCGCTTGCAAAGCGGCTGAATGCGCCAGCACGAAGTGCCGGGCTCTTGGTTGCCAGACGCTATATCGACGAGCGCGACGATTTGGTTGAGTTGGCAGTAAGCGTGCATCCAGCAGACCGCTTTAGCTACCGTGAAGCGTTTCGACGAGAGTGGCATCCGGTCGAAAAGGCGGCGTAAGTCAACAACTAAGCAGACCCGCAAGATACAACTAAGCAGACCTGCCAGATACAAATAAGCAGACCGGCCATATTTACGCTAAGCTTTTGCTCAGTCATCTAGCCGCCCTATCTTGAGTTCGGAGAATCTTTCAATGAAGCTAGCCAGTTATCTCGTCGATGGTCAATCACATTATGGTGTCATTCAACCCAATGGCGATGTCATTGACCTGTCTACTAAAATTGGCAAAGACTACCCAAGCCTATTGCAGTTGATACAAAAAAATGGCTTTGAGGCGGCGCGTGCAATGGTTGCGTCTGCCACTCAGGCTGATCGCAGCGAAGCTAGTCTAAAGTACCTACCGTTATTTGTTGAACCCGTTACCATGCACTGTATCGGCTTAAATTATGCTGCGCATGCTGCAGAAGCCGGTCATAAGCCCCCTGAGTTTCCACGCACGTTCGTGAAGGTTCCTGCCGCGATCGTGGCGCATGGCGAATTATTTGAAAAACCCACCTTATCGCCC
>CALCPT010000376.1 GCA_937897265.1 uncultured Alcaligenaceae bacterium | reverse complement strand
CACCCGCTTTCGCTTGTTGCAAGCATACCAACCCCACGATATCGCTTGAATCTGTGTGAAAGGTTTGCCGCTCGTGGGTTTGATAAATACGAACATTTGGGTCGGTCGCCTCTAAACCCATATCAATCACGTGCCCAAGCACATGCCCTTTTGAATTTTGTGGTCGAGGGTTACCTAGATGCGTCCCCAGTCCAAAAAAGGCCGCTGCCGTGAGTTCGCGCGACCACTGATCGACAGGTAATGAGCGGATCAGGGCGAAGCCACAGCCTTGCAAGAGCGCATCGTGTATCTCGCGAAGCCTTGGGCCCAATGTCGGGAGCACGAAGTTTGACCGATGAATTTGAGTCAGATCCGCACTCACTTGCAAACAGTTGGTTGCAGCAGTTTCGAGCTCTCGTAACTCTTCATCCGTCAGTTCGTGCTGCCAATGTTGTTTTGTCGACTCTTCAGGCCCAAGCCAAGCACTGGCGCCTTGGATCGCAGGTGGTAACGTAGCGGGCCGCATGGTAATGTCCAATGATTAGGTAATGTCGAACCCTATTCTATGTCATTCGCCAACGCCTAAAGTCCTCGCCTTACTCTTGAACAGTACCCCTCATGTCAGATCACTTGATTGTCATCGTCTTAACTAGCATCATCTTTATCGCCGCCGGGATCGTCAAAGGCGTACTGGGCATGGGGCTACCAACAGTCGCAATCGGCTTCTTAGGTCTTGTCATTGCACCGGTAGAGGCTGCGGCCATGCTAGTACTACCCTCTCTCATTACCAACGTCTGGCAATTAGTCGCAGGCCCAAACTTCAAAGCACTTAGCAAGCGCTTTGGCACCCTTCTATTAGGTATTTGCTTGGGCACGCCAATAGGGGTGAGTTTTATTACAAGCGGCAACACTCAGATCGTCACCGCAGGCCTCGGGGCCGTGCTCTCAATTTATGGTGCTTTTGGGCTTAGCGCTGCGCGCCTGACTGTCGCGCCCAAATCAGAGTGGTGGCTCTCACCTGTGATGGGATTTTGTACCGGCATATTGATGGGTGCGACGGGGATTTCAGCCCTACCCGTTGCACCGTATTTCACGGCGCTTGGCCTAAAGAAAGATGACCTGATACAAGCGCTTGGCCTATCCTTCACCATCTCGTCATTCGCCCTCGCCGTGGGGCTATTTATCACCGGTCAATTTCAAATGACTGTCGCAGCCGCCTCGTTGGTGGCCTTGATCCCTGCGTTTGCAGGAATGTTTCTAGGACAAAAGCTACGTAACCGCATGCCTCAAGAGTTATTCAAAAAATGTTTTTTTGGCGGCCTCTTGATACTGGGTGCATACATGACTTACCGAGCCATCACCTTGATGTAAACCAGATATCCGGTATCGACGGCCAAAGCGGTCGAATGCGCTTGACCGCAATGCGGCCGAACACTCTTTCTACCAAGCGATAGTTATCAGTCTTTACACCAAGCGATACACGCGTTCTGCAGTTGCGCTAAATAAGGCAGCTTTCTCTGCAGCAGAATAATCTTTGGCCAGCCGTTTAAAGCCATTCCAAAGAACTTGGTAGCTGAACATGCCCTTATCAACCGGAAAATTACTTTCAAACATGCAGCGGTCAACGCCAAAGAACTCAACGCAGGTTTCAAAGTAAGCGCGCCAGGCAGTCGCTAACTGTTCAGAGGCCGGTGGCGTAGGCGCCTGATCAAAGCGAATGCCAAAGACCGGCATTCCTGCCCCGCCCATCTTAATCACCGTGTTTGGCAAGCTCGCCACCAGAGCAATCCCAGCGCGCCACTGCTTGAACATCTCACCCATGTCTGAAGCATGAGGCCCGACACCCACGGGCCCACCAAAGTGGTCCACAATCACAGTAACCTTTGGATTGGCTTTCGCGAGTTCATAGACCTCACTCAGCTGCGTGTGATACGCCCAAACATCTAGCGACAACCCGAGCAACCCAAGCTGCACCACACCTTTACGAAACGCGGTGTCTGCCATCAGCCCCTTGGGCGGGGGTGTGGCAGTGCTAGATTGAACGTCAGGGCTGCTATGCCAAACGACCGGGTTACGCACACCTCGCAAGCGGCCACCGGCGCTATGCGCCATCAACTCGAGCACAGGCGCGACCTGATCGCCCAGTTGTAAATCTGCGCCAGCCACGATCCCTGCACAGGCACGCGCCGCACCATAAACACCACTTGCACTCATGGCCGCGATACCCGTCACAAACTCAACCTCACCTAGCGGTGCGAGTGCAGTCGGGCCATCTGCGCGCAACATCGTTCGGCATTGCACAAATACAGTCGACACCACATTGTGACCCGCGTTCATGTCTGCGAGTAGATCATGGAACAGATAACGATTGTTTTGACGATCCCAGAGATGGTGGTGCGGATCCACAATCTTCAACTCAGGCTCAAGAATCGCCTCAGTCCGCAGCGCCAGCCACTCAGGACGCACGGTGCTATGGGGATTTCTTTCAAGAGTCTCGGCCATGATGTGTTTCACCTAAAAATTCACGCGACGTTACTCGGGCGTCTAAGGTTAGACGCCCTGACCTGCTTTGAGCGCTTTACTTTGCAACGTAATCTTTTGGACGGAACATCTCAAAGAGAGTGTTGACTTCGACGTAATCGCCCTGATAACCGCAACGGCCTAACGGACGCGCTGCAGCTGTATCAAAAATACCGTCTTTCAAAAATGCATTGTTAATGTGTACGCCCACAACTTCGCCAAGCGTCAACCAAGTATTAATTAGCTTGCCCTTGGAATCAGTTAATTGTGTGGTGCTGATCAGTTTGCACTCAAGCGCAGCAATCGCATTGGTCACGCGTGGCGGCTTGACCAGGGTCGAAGCAGTTGCAGCCAAACCAGCAAGTTTCATTTCGTCAACGCCCGGCGCCACCGATGCCGAGGTGATGTTCATTTCTTGGGCCAAATCAGCACCGCAGAAATTAGCGACGAACTCGCCGGTTTCGTCTGCGTTATTGCAGCTATCTTTCCGCTCGCCGCTGGTGCAAAACCCAATCACTGGTGGTGACTCAGCAAAGGCGTTAAAAAAACTATACGGAGCCAAATTCACGCGCCCTTGCTTGTCAATGGTTGAAATCCAACCGATCGGGCGAGGCGCCACAATGGCCTTGAACGGGTTGTGGGGAAGACCATGACCTTTGTTCGGTTCGTAAAAATAATCGCTCACGCTAGAATCCTTTATGTTTTTTTAAAAACTTATTTAATCCGTCACTTACTCAACGTGTGACAAGCAAAAAATCAAAGTACGCGAGAAAAAAACTCTTTTGGGGCTTTTTTCACTGCATCCTGTGTAACCGTAGCATAGCGCGCTAAAAAATACGAGGGATCGAGTCTGAGCGGGCTGTAAAACGCCTAAAACATATATCAATTAGATATTGAAATCTGTATTGTCATTTTGAAACTCTAGTCGTAGACTCTCATCATCGAGTTTCATTAGAT
>CALCPT010000375.1 GCA_937897265.1 uncultured Alcaligenaceae bacterium | reverse complement strand
AGCTCGCCGATCGCCGCACAGACCTGATCGGCAAGTCGAAGGCCTTCCTGCTGCCGGTGTGCATCGACGACACGCGCGATGCCGACGCCGACGTGCCGGATTCTTTCACCGCGGTCCAATGGACGCGCCTCAAGGGTGGCGAAGCCACGCCGGCCTTCGTGGCGCGGGTGCAGGCCTTCATGCCCGAGGGCGACGTCTTCACCCTCACGCTCCACGACGAGGACCGCGAGGTCTGCCAGTACGGCATCCTGCGCGGCGACCGCGTGCAGGAGGCGCTTGAAGTGGTGGACCTGGCCGAGCATGGCAAGAAGCTGCCGGTGAACCTTTCCGGCGGCGTCAGCACCTATAACCCGGTGTTCTGCAACGGGCTGATCCGCATCGCGGAAATCGCCAACCAGGTGCGCGGCAAGGCGGGCAATCACCAATGCGCCGGCGCGGGTCAGCACGCCAATGATGAGTAGCGAAGGCGCGATAATTTCACCAATAAACACTCCAAAGGCTATCCAAGCAGGCCAACCCTGTGCCTGAACGAGTGCGCTAATTGACTCAATACCGTTCGCAAGTTTGAACAGGCCATGCATCAACAACAAAATGCCGATTGTGAGTCGCAAGAGCAGTTTGCCAGCATCGTCAAAACGGTTCATAGTGGGCGTTCTCTTAAAGTGTGTTTGCGACTGAATATGTAGCCAAGAGCATTGGCTGCACCTTGCAAAGCTTGATTAACTTCACAGGGTTGCGATCTGTTTGGTGATTTTAGATCAATGCCCGATTCAACGTGGTACTTTTAAGCGCAAACTACGACCAACGGATGCTATCTTCAACAACGGAGTCCGGTAGGCTACCTAGATATCGGCACGGCTAAACTGCACAAAGAATTATTTAGTAATAAGGGTGGTCGTACTAGATTTTTTAACGCGTCTTTTCGATCGCTAACTCTGCGGTCTCAAACGTTGCTTAACGGTTAAAAGAATGAATATTCGGTTCGCGTCATTGCTCTTGGTCCTTGGCTTAGGCTTGTCCTTTGCCCTCTCGTCATTCTCAGTCCGCGCACAGAGTTACCCCAACAAGTCAATCAAGATCATTGTTGGGTATCCCCCCGGTGGGTCAACAGATGTACCCGCCCGCATTGTTGGGCAAAAATTGGCTGAGGTGCTAGGACAGGCGGTTGTGATCGAGAATAAGCCGGGGGCGAGTGGCAACATAGGTGCTGAGTTGGCGGCCCGTGCCGCACCCGATGGGTACACCATTTTTTGGGTATCAATTGGTACAGCGGTCAGTGCGTCGCTATTTCCTAGCCTGAGCTATAACCTGTCTAAAGATTTCATTGCCGTATCCCAAGCAACTTCGGTAACGAGTTTCTTGCTCGTGCATCCGTCTTTACCGGTTCGTAGCGTAGGTGAGCTTATCGACTACATCAAGGTGCATCCGGGTGAATTGAGTTACAGCTCATCGGGGACCGGCGGCTCACCACACTTAGCTGCAGAGTGGTTTAAATCGCGGGCAGGCATCGAACTGGTGCACGTTGCCTATAAGGGGACCAGTCCTCAAATTGTAGATTTATTAAGTGGCACAGTTAAGGTTGCGTTTCCGACCATGCCGGGCATGATTGAGCACGTCAAACAAGGAAAACTCAGGGCGCTGGCAGTCACCAGCCCAACACGCAGCCCGTTGTTGCCCGATGTCCCGACTATGATTGAGGCGGGTTTTGACGGTTATGTGGCAACCTCCTGGAGTGGTGCGATGGTGCCTAACGGTACCCCTGCGCCTATCGTGCAGCAACTGAGCTTGGCAATCAACCAAGTGCTTGCGATGCCTGAGGTGCAACAAAAGCTGGCAGTGAGCGGCGCAGACGCTGTTGGCAGTACGCCCGAGGCATTTAAAGCCTTTATTGAGGCCGAGACGCTTAAATGGGGCAAGGTCATCAAAGACGCAAACATCGTCAATCAATAAGCAAACACCACCTCAAGGGGCTTGAGCAATTTGCGTGCATCGCCCACGCGCTGTGTGACACCAAGGCGGTCAAGCGCCTCGAGGATTTCAATTGCCAAGATGCGATTCACACCTGCTTGATCACGAAACTGAGCTGCAATAAAGCTATTTGTCGGGCTTGCTAAAACCAATTGACGCGCCAGCTTTGCAAAATGGATAAAGTTAGCGCGTGAATAGAAGCGCTCGGAGCTGACCCGATACAACTCACCTTGTTTCACCTTTCGGTACAACATGTCATTGACAACCAAGGTTTTTAAACCAGCTGCTTGTGCAAGCTCGACCGCCGTAAGACCTTTTGGCCCCATGGCCGCGAGCGCGGGTTGAATTTTTTGCCACATTAATTGATCGGCAGCGTGCGCGCTTGATCGATGAGCTTCTAGCGCCGCAACAGTGCCTGTCAGTATGATGTTTTGCTTAGGGGCGACATAGCGCATGAACGCAACAAAAACGTCTACCCTCATGTTTGGCGCAGATTGTTTGCGTAAGTCTTTGAAGCTCAGCCCAGCCGCCAGTGGTTGCGCTTGGTGATGCCGTTGCAAGATCGTGGCCACGCAAGCACCAAGTCGTTCAATCGAGGCCTCGAGCAAAGCGTACCTGGGCGTCTTAGCAATCACGACAGCATGCAAACGGCTTAGCATTGTTGTCACGATACTGTCAGTTAAGTTGAAGCCGCGCGCAAACTGCTCTAAGTCAACGCCCGTCTCTGCGTGACAAGCAAGCAGGGCATCTAACACGCGCGCTGGCTCCCGATGAGTTAAGGCAGCAAGTTCTATTTGGCGAAGGGCTTTGTCACGCACTCTAGCGGGCGCAAACGGGTCGAGCACAATGCCACCGCCAAGCGTCCGTTGCGCCGATTGATCTCTCACAATCAAACGATCTCCGTTTAAACAGGAGATGGGTTCGTTTAATACCAATCGAGCATGCTCCGTGCTGCCCGGTTGTATTGAGCCGCCTCGCTCAATCGCGACACGAGCTATGACCTCGGTGGTACCTACATGCAGATGAACCTCGGTCCAGTGACGCAAGGCCTGTGGCTCACTACTCAAGACGGTGAGGCGAACGTCGATGCGCGAAGTCGGGGCATGCAAGGCTGAGGCGATTACCCAGTTGCCGCGCCCGCAGTCTTGCGCGCTGACGCCCACTAAATTAAGTGCGCAACGTTCACCTGCGTGCGCTTGAGTCACCGCAGCACCGTTTTGCTGAATGCCTCGAACGCGTACGCTTTCACCAGTTGGGCTAAGCGTCAAGCGCTCGCCGACCTGCACCTGATGATTAAACACTGTACCGGTGACTATTGTGCCGCTACCAACAATCGAAAAAGAACGGTCAATCGCAAAACGAAACGAACGCCCCTCGAGCTCAGTACGTTGGGTGTCACGAGACGCTTGAGCAAGTCGCTCGCGTAACGCGTTAACACCTTGCTTGGTGATCACTGAACACTCAACAAGTTCAAAATTCGTCAGGGCTGCGCTCTGTAACAACCGGCACACCTGTTGACGAACTTCGTTTACGCGCTCGGCCGATACGCGGTCAGTTTTAGTCAACACTGCGACGCCCGCGTTGATCCCCAGCAACTGCACAATGCTTAGATGCTCGATGGTTTGTGGCATCACGCCATC
>CALCPT010000374.1 GCA_937897265.1 uncultured Alcaligenaceae bacterium | reverse complement strand
AGCCGCGCGGCGCTTTCAAACGCCTGCTGCGGCGAAGCTTCATAGGCGCCGAACGGCATGTCGACCACCACGGCGGCGTGGTACGACCCGCGCACAACCGCCGCACCGTGGTTGGCCATCATGTCGAGCGTGACCGGGACCGAGCTGGGCAGGCCGTAGATCAAGACATCGACCGCTTGGGCAGCCGCGGCGCCTACAGCATTCAAGGGCCGAGCTGGGCCAGCGCCTCTAACAGCCCGATGAATGGCTTCAAATTTTTTGCCACCGAAGGCGGCATTCGCGTACCGATGTTCATCGCCGGCGCCGGTGTCCGAAGCGCAAACCCTGTTTACGTCGGTTTGACGCATGTGACTGACATCGCACCCACCTTGCTGGAGATGGCGGGCATTGCACGCCCAGCAGACCTCTACAAGGGCCAGCCGATTGAAGTCATGGCAGGCCACAGCCTGCGCGCTGCCTTGCAAGGCGACCGCCAGCCGCTGCGCCGGAGGGCGCCGTTGGACGTCGTGGCGGGGCCGGCGTGGCTGCTGCTCATCGACGCGGCCAGCTCGATGGGCCCGCGCTTCGACGAGGCGAAGGCCCGCTTCGACAAGCTGATTGCGAGCGAGCAAATTACGACATTGATTACGGCGCTTGGCACAAGTATTGGACCAGACTTTAACGTCGATAAGTTGCGCTATCACCGTATCATTATTATGACCGATGCTGACGTTGATGGTGCGCACATTCGTACGCTGTTGTTGACGCTGTTGTATCGACAAATGCCACAGCTTGTTGAGCGCGGTTATATCTATATTGCGCAGCCGCCTCTTTATAAAATCAAAGCAGGCAAAGACGAACGGTATCTTAAGGACGAGGTTGAAGAGTCTAGCTATATGCTGACGCTTTCTCTTAAAGATGCCTCGCTGGTCCCGCAAGCTGGTGCCGAGGCAATCTCTGGCGCGGCGCTCACTGAACTAGCAAAACAATATGTGATGGCAGATGGCGTGATCGCGCGCCTGAGTCGTTTCATGGATGAGTCGACGTTGTCTGCGATCGTCGGCGGTGCCACTGTTGAACTTGAAACCGATGAGTTGGCGAAGGCTTCGGCAGTGCGCTTGCAAGCTGCACTCGAAGATCCTTTATTACCCAACCAAGTTGAAGTGACGCCTGAATACCATCAAGGTTCAGAACGTTATCGTTTAATTGTTCGTCGCAAACACCACGGTAACGTACGTGTAACGGTGCTTGACCCCGACTTTACGGGTGGTGCGGATTACGGCGTGCTCGCGCGTGCCGCCGCGACCTTTCAAGGCCTGGTTGGTAAGGGTGCGATGGTTGCACGCGGCGAGGGCGACAAGCGAAAAGAAGCAATGGTCGCCGATTTTCGTGAGGCGATGCAATGGTTGCGTGCCGAGGCTGAGCGTAATGTCACCAAGCAACGTTATAAGGGCTTGGGCGAGATGAACCCATCGCAACTTTGGGAGACCACCATGGATCCTAAAGTCCGTCGCTTATTACGTGTTCAGATTGAAGACGCGATTGGTGCCGATCAGATTTTTACGACCTTGATGGGCGATCATGTTGAACCACGTCGAGCCTTTATCGAAACGCATGCACTCCAGGCTGCAAACTTGGATGTGTAACTAAGCATCATCGTGTTGGTAAAAAAGGGCTGCGTCATACAGCCCTTTTTGTTTCAAGCACCCATTACAAAAGAGGAACTTTATGTTTGATCGTGTAAAACAAAAAACAGCGCAATACGTTTGTGGTTTGGTATTGGCAACGGTAAGTACCTTGACCGTTGCTGCGTACCCTGACCGTGCGTTGACGTTGATTGTGCCCTTTGCAGCTGGCGGCCCAACAGACGTAATGGCACGTGTCGTGTCAGAGAGTTTATCTAAAGTGATGGGCCAACCAGTCATCGTTGAAAATACGCCTGGTGCTGGTGGCACAGTTGGTGGCACACGGGCTTCGCGCGCAGCTGGTGACGGTTACACCATGCTGATTGGTAATGGTGGCACACTCGCGGTTAACGCCACGCTGTATAAAAATTTAAGCTATGACGTGCTCAAAGATTTTATTCCGATTGCGTCGATCGGCGACGCACCCCAAATTATTTCAGCGCGTAAAGATTTTCCGGCAAATGGGTTAGATGAGTTTGCAGCTTATCTTAAGCAAAACACAGCGCGTTTGAATTTTGGCGCGGCCGGCGTTGGCTCAGGAACTTGGCTGGGCGGACAATTGATTAACGTTAGATTAGGTGTGAAGGTCAACGGCGTAAATTATCGCGGTGCGGGCCAGGCAGTGAACGACGTAATGGCTGGTCACATTGACTATATGGTCGAGAGCACAACAACAGCAGTGAAATACGTTAAATCAGGGTTGGTAAAAGGAGTAGTGGTTTTGCGTCCTAAACGCATCGCTGCGCTCCCTGACGTGCCTTCAGCAGGTGAGTCTGGGTTTCCAGATTTGTTGTACGACATCTGGAATATGATTCTGGTACCAAAAGGTACCCCACCAGACGTTGTAAAAAAATTAAATGAATCGCTCGTGTTAGCACTACAAACACCAGAGTTGCGTGCACGCTTTGAAGCGGCGGGTATTGAAGATCCTCTGCCGGCACAAAAGACTCCAGAAGGTGCACGTGAGTTGTTGGTAAGCGAAGTCGCGCGCTGGAGGCCGTTGATCCTTGATTTGGGTGCTACGCCTGAGTAACAATGACCGGTTTGTGTGCAGCAGGTCGCCCTATATTCACTTAAGTGACCTGCCATTTACCTAAGCCCCGAGACTTAACCATCCTTCATCGCCTGCCAACTATGACAACAACACTTTCAAGTTTCTTTTGCCCTTCTACAATTTATATGGGTGTTGGTGCGTCAGAAAAAATCAGTGAGATCGTTGCGAAGTTGGCGTGTCGGCGTATGTTTGTGGCGCTTGATGCTGCGCTGTTGAAAAGCGATTTTTATGCGCAGATACAAACTTTGTTACAAGCGGCGGGTGTTCAGAGTGCGGTCTTTACAGAGATTGAACCTGATCCAAGCGCGCATACTGTGCAGAAGGCGTTTGAGGTGTGCCAAGCCCACGAAGCCACCGCGATTCTTGCCATCGGCGGCGGTAGTACGATCGACGTTGCCAAGGCCGTTGGAATTTTAGCCACCAATGGCGGGCGGATTCATGATTACGAGGGGATCGATAAGTTTAGTCTTGCGCCTCTACCGTTAATTGCGATCCCCACGACTGCAGGCACGGGCAGCGAGGAGGGCGCGGGAGCAACAGAGGAGGAGGGCAAGGCCGCGGCAGCAGCGGCGGCGGTTGCTACGCCTGCCAGGCCGGTTTTCAGGGGTGGCGAGGAGGACGAGGACAACCCCATCGCACGCGAATCCGTCCAGCGCCTGGACGCCTACGTGCAGCGCAGCACACCCACGCTGAACAACATCCAGAACGGCGGCTACGACAACGCCTACACCGCCGTCGGCGCAAAGACGCTTGGCACCGCGGCTGAGGTATTTGCGGCGGCGGATATGATTGTGAAGGTCAAGGAGCCTCAAGCACAAGAGTGTGCAATGCTCCGCGAAGATCAGATTCTGTTTACTTACCTACATTTAGCGCCAGATCCAAAGCAGACTAAGGCTTTGCTTGATTCTGGCGCCACTTGCATTGCCTATGAAACAGTAACTGCTGTGAATGGGGCTCTGCCACTATTGGCGCCGATGAGCGAGGTCGCCG
>CALCPT010000373.1 GCA_937897265.1 uncultured Alcaligenaceae bacterium | reverse complement strand
GGCTGCAAAGGCATGGTTCGGGCGCTGGTCATAGAACAGGCCGGTTTTCTGCCCGCCCATCACATCGGCCATATAGGTGGCCCCGTTCATCGGCACCGCGATCGGCCCGTCGACCGCGCCGGCCAGCACGGCACAGACCTACCCCAATAGAGCCGTGCGTTTCATCGTGCCCTACCCGCCCGGTGCTGCGACCGATACCATTACCCGCATCATGATGGAAAAACTTGCGCAGCGTCTTGCACAGACAATCATCGTCGAAAACAAGGGCGGAGCAAACAGCGCAGTGGGCACTGCCTACGTCGCTCGTGCCGAGCCAGACGGCTACACACTTTTGAGCGTGCTTGCCGCCTATGCTGTGAACCCGCATCTGCACAAAATGGCCTACCAACCCGAGGATCTGATCCCAATTAGCAAGTTGGCAGACCTGCCGAATTTTTTATTTGTGTCGAACCGCATCCCAGCCAACACGCTCGACGAACTTTTGGAATACGGTCGCCGCAATCCGGGCAAGCTGAACTATGCCTCAAGTGGCACGGGCTCTAGCGCACACATGTTAGGTGCAAGCTTGAGTCAACGCAGCGGCATCCCGATGCAACACGTTCCGTACAAAGGCAGTGCTCTCGTGCTCACAGATATCTTGAGCGGAGAAGTCGCTTTCGTGTTTAGTTCAATGGTCGTCTTCATGCCTCATGTCAAAGAAGGTCGCCTCAAAGCTATCGCGATCAGCTCGCCGCAGCGTTGGCCAACCGAGCCCAATACTCCCACGATGGAAGAGGCTGGTTTTCCAGGCTTCAATATGGTGTCATGGGCCGGCCTAATGGCGCCGAAAGGGACACCACCGGCAATCGTTGAGCGCCTCTCACGCGAAATTGCAGTCGTCGTAAAAGACCCTGAGGTCAGAGAGCGGCTCATGAAAGGCGGACTAGTCCCGGAAAGCAGCTCGCCCGAAGAGTTTGCGGCACTGATCGCGCGTGATAGCGCAATGTATGGCGAAATTATTCGCGCCGGAAAAATTTCGGCAGACTAAACCTAACGGAGATACAAGAATGGGACATCCACTTAAACGTCTGACAAAACGCCTTGCACTCACCACTACACTCATCGCCCTTGGGCTGGTTTCGGCGGTCAGTCAGGCCGCATACCCTGATAAGCCGGTCACGATCGTCGTGCCCTACGGCGTAGGGGGCAGTTCAGACGCTCAAGCCCGTGTAGTCGCGCAAGCGCTAAGCAAAAAATGGAATCAACCGGTGGTGATTGATAACCGTGCCGGCGGTCAAACTGTGATCGGCACAAACCTAGTTGCCAAGGCAAAACCAGATGGTTACACCATTCTCTATGTCGCGTTTGCTTGGATTAGCAATCAGTTTTTAATCAAAGAACTACCTTATAAAGCCTCGGATTTATCTCCAATCACCACGCTTGGAACGTATCCCTTGGCTCTGATGGTTCGCAGTGATGTGCCGGCCAACACGGTTGCCGAATACATCGCCTATGCCAAAGCACAAAATCGCCCGATGAATTTCGGTATCTCAACGATTGGTGCAAGCATGCATTTCGCGGCACTCGAATTTTCAAATCAAACCGGTGTGCCGATGGCGTTTCCGCCCTATAAGTCTGGCAGCATTGGGGCATTGAATGACTTGATCGGCAAGCAAATCGACGGCATCTTCGAGGGCGCAGTGTTTAAACCCCATGCTGACGGCGGTCGGGTCAAGGCGTTATTCATGGGTCAAAAAGACAGAATGCCTGGCTGGGATTTACCCAGCGCCACCGAGGTTGGCTTGCCAAACTTTGACATGACAGCTTGGTACGGACTTATGGTGCCTAGCGCCACCCCCAATGCCATTCAAGAACAACTTTCTGCCGATGTCAGAGCTGTACTGGCACAACCCGATGTGCGTGAGCGCTTCGCAAGCCTCGGCGTCATTGCAGACGGCATGACGCCAAAACAGTTTGAAGCTTTCTTAGTGAAAGAGTATTCAAAATTAGGCAGCTTCATTGAGCGCAACCGCGCGCAATTAAGCGAATAACCGCCAAGGATGGCTAATACGTGAGCGCATTACATAAGCTTTTATCGATCAGCGACTTTGAGCGCGAGGCTAGAAGACGTCTGCCCAAAGCCGTATTCGAATATGTACGTGGCGGCACGGAAGACGAAATCGCACTCAGCGGAAACCGCGCCGTATTTGAGCAATTGGTGTTTCGTGCTCGCGGTCTACGTGATGTCTCGACACGTAGCCAAGCGGTCACGGTCTTGGGTCAAGACTACGCAAGCCCCTTTGGTTTTGCGCCAACGGGGGTCAATGCGATCGTATGCCACGATTGCGATACGAAACTCGCGACCGAGGCCAAGCGCTCAGAGCTGCCATACATTGTCAGCGGAGCCTCCAACGTAGCGATCGAGGACTTGGCTCAGCTTGCGCCACACTGCTGGTATCAAGGTTATTTTCCGGGCGACCGTACGCGAATCGGTAAGATCGCAAAGCGCCTTGAAGCGGCCGGTGTAAAAACCATCGTCGTCACGATTGACACCTGCGTCGGCGCCAATCGTGAAAACAATCAGCGCAACGACTTTACGATTCCGTTTCAACTTACTGCCAAGTTGATCGGCAGTGGCTTGATGCATCCGCGTTGGTTACTCGAGGTATTTGCAAAAACTCTGTTGACAACGGGTACGCCGCGGTTTGTCAACATGTATGAAACCATGGGGCCCTCTATTACAGAAAACACCGCCGAAGGCTTTCGTGCGGGACGCGATCGTTTAAGCTGGGAAGATCTCAAATGGCTACGAGATCACTGGCCTGGCCATCTACTTGTGAAAGGCGTGATGCATCCGCAAGACGCCGAGCTCGCCGCGGCCACAGGGATGGATGCGCTGATTGTCTCGAATCACGGAGGTCGGCAACTCGATGGTGCGATTGCGCCTCTGCAAGCCCTGCCCGATGTGGTGCGCAGCGTACCCAAGACCTTACCGGTGTTGATTGACGGGGGCTTTAGGCGTGGCACCGACGTGCTCAAAGCGATCGCCCTCGGTGCAAAATTAGTGTTTATGGGTCGCCCCCAACTGTATGGCGCCGCGGTCGCAGGTACCGAGGGCATCGCGAAGGTTGTCGATATTTTGCGTACCGAAATTGATCGCGATTTGGCCTTATTGGGCTGCAAAGATCTCAACGAGGTCACCCCGGATCTGCTCAGTGTTCGTGGTGCTCCGCGCCTCGAACATTTCTAGCAAGTCGGAAGACCGATCGCGAATCAGCCATGCCAACAACTGAGTATGTCTGACGCTAAGGATTTTATATTGCCAAACATTCAGGCTAAACGTTAAGCCTCGCAGAGCGAGTGTTTCTAAAACTCAAGGGAACACTGATTGAACGGCGTTAACAAAGCGGTCGCAGATCAGTTCAATATCGGCTTCAGTACAAATAAAAGGCGGCGCCAACAACACGTGATCGCCTCGCACGCCGTCAATCGTGCCCCCCGAGGGGTACGTCAACAGTCCGTGCTGCATGCCACTGGCTTTAAGCTGAGCATATATTTTTGACCGAGGGTCAAAGGCGTCTTTGCTTGAGCGGTCTTGCACAAACTCTACGCCAACAAACAAGCCTCTACCACGCACATCGCCCACGTGCGGGTGATCAGAAAATTTTTCTCGCAGCAACCTCCGTAGTTGCTCACCACGTTTTTTTACGTTATCTAGCAGAAGCTCTT
>CALCPT010000372.1 GCA_937897265.1 uncultured Alcaligenaceae bacterium | reverse complement strand
TGTATTCGCAGGGCGTCGATCCGGGGCTGGACTTCTCCGACATCGACGAGATCCGCCGCTCGGTCGAGTTCTGCAACCAATTGCCGGTGCACCCGCGCCACCCGTACGCCGGTGACCTGGTCTACACCTCGTTCTCCGGTTCGCACCAGGATGCGATCAAGAAGGCCTTTGCGGCCCGGCGCGACGGCGACCGACCGGTTCGACGTTCGGCTGCGCTACGACAGCGGCCTGCGCGTCGTGCTCGGGGTCCCACGCCTGCCTGCCGACGACCACGTCCTCCAGCGCGTGACGCTGGGCGGCGAACAGCACCTTGCGGAAGTCGAAGCGCAGCGCTGAGACCTCTTCGCCCAGGTGGACACGCGCCTGCTCGACCTGATCGGCGGAGCGGCGGGCGTAGCGGACCAGCACGCGGCCTTGAAGCTGCGGGAGCAGATCGCGCTCAAAGCGCGGGCCGACGATCCGACGGCGCGCGTCGAGCACCTCGACGACGTGGTCCTTGAGCGGGACGAGCGCCTCCAGCTCAGACCACGCGGTCTCGTCCGCGACCTCAAGCACCGACACCACGCGCATCAGTCCGCCGCCTCGATCCGGTAGGGGTAGCCTTGCTCGGCCAGGAAGAGCTGCCTGCGCTCAGCGTACTCCTGCTCGACCGAGTCTGCGGTGACCAACGTGTAGAACCACGCTTGGTTCTGGCCTTCTTTCGGGCGCAGAATTCGGCCAAGCCGCTGCGCCTCTTCCTGGCGGCTGCCCCACGAGCCTGACACCTGGATGGCGACGCTCGCGTTGGGCAGGTCCATCGCGGCGATGATCCGGGCCAGCCGCTGCAGGTTGTCCGCATAGTCGGTGATGATGAGCGAGTTGTTGCCGGGGTTGACGTTGATGACATTGTTCGGGCTGATCAAGGGGCGCAGCACCGGCAACAGGTTGTTGGCATTTTCAAAATTGAGTTTGAAAAATCGCTGGATTCTGAGTTTAGGTCTGGTAGTTCATTCAGCATTAACCGTGCATTGCAAGATGCATTGGAAGAGTTCGCTATCTTTTTGGAATATCAACCTATTTATCGCTTAGATGACAAAGGCATTTTTGGTGCAGAGGTGGTGGTGTGTTGGCGGCACCCATCAGGCGAAACTTTGCATGTCTCACCCGCAGATTTTGTTGCCTTAGCTGAGCAGAGTGGGGTTTTCTTGCCTTTTGATACATGGATTTTAGAAAGCGCTTGTAAGCAGTTTTCTATTTGGCATCGTCAGCACGGTCCATTGGTCTTAGCGCTCAACATCGCTTCAAGTCAGTTGAAAGATCGGGGGTTCTATCAAAAGGTGCGTGATGCCTGTATTGCTGCGGACTTCCCTCATCAGTTGATCGAATTTGAAATCAACGAAACTGATTTACTCCGCTCTTCGACTGCATTGGCTGATGTTGAAGTGTTTGTTCAGCAAGACATGAGCATGAGCTTGACCATTGACGGTTTTGGTTTGTCACCACGCTCCCCCGAGTTGCTGCAAAGCCTTTTGATTCACAAAGTTAAATTTGCATCACAACTCATTGAAAATGTGGAGCATGACATGGAGATGTTTCAGTACTTGCAGTCATTTGGATGTTTAACGCCCGCTCACGATGTACAAATGATGGCAGATGGACTGGTCAGTGAAACGCAAACCTCTACGATGCAAAAGTTGGGCTGCATGCTGGGTCAAGGTCCTTACTTCAGTCAGGCCTTGTCACCTAGCCAGTTTGAGGGTCTTTTGAATCGCGAAGCTTGTTGCGGGCAAAAAAATCAACCACAGGATGTTTCAGGCGCTGTATTGATCTACTAAAACAAGCGGCATAGCTTGTTTTCTGATGGTTGATTGCACCTATTGCTGAAATTTTTCACCAATAGGTGCGCCCTCGTTAGATAGTTTTTGCTACTTTCTCGTAAAGAGCTGCGCCTACTTCTGGCATAACGCCAAACCATGCTTGGAAAGCTGGGCGTGCTTGATGGAGGAGCATGCCAAGCCCGTTCACTGTGCGATTGCCCCGAAGGCGAGCTTCTTTTAAGAGCGGGGTTTCGAGCGGGATGTAGACCGCGTCGGATACCAAGGCGCTTGTCGGCAAATTAGACAAAGAAATGTCGAGTGCAGGTTCTCCATGCATACCTTGGCTGGTTGTATTCACTAGAAGTGCTGCATCGGTCAGTGCATCTTCACGGGCATCCCATTTGACGCTAAATACGGCTGAGCCGAACTCGCGCGCAAATTCTTCTGCCTTGTCGTGCGTGCGATTAATCACCCGAATCTCTGTCGCGCCTGCATCGAGCAAGCTCACCACAATGGCGCGCGCCGCGCCGCCTGCCCCAATGACAGCAATTGGCCCAGCATCGGCGCGCCAGTTCGGCTGTGCGTCTAGTAAGCTTTGAATATAACCAAACCCATCGTTGTTGAAGCCGTGCAAGGCGCCATCCGGTTGCACCACGATGGTGTTAATTGCGCCTATGCGTTTGGCTAGGGGATGTACCCAGTCCACATAAGCCATGGCATTGACTTTATGCGGGATCGTGATGTTGCAACCGGCCAGCCCTAATGCTTGCAAACCGCGGATGGCAGATTCAAGGTTGTTAGGTTGCACAGGAAAAAAACCATATGCACCACTTAAGTTGAATTGGCGTATCCAGTGGTTATGAATCAATGGCGAACGGGAGTGAGCCACTGGCCAGCCCATTACGCCAGCAATGATGAATGAGTTGTTCATGAAAATTTTTGGAAAAAGTCACCCAATGGTAGCTAGCGATTGGACGTGTCCGTATGAACTGTTAGGAAGCACATTCAAAAAATACGCTAAGTGGTTGCGTTAAATAGATTTTTTTGAACAAATAAACAACAAAAACTCATAACAATGAGGTTTTTGATGGTTTATTTGTTAAGATTCTCTATAAGGAGTGCATATGTCTAATCAATCTGATTCGCTTGAAAGCGTTGTTATCGGTGACGGTGTTGTCGTCAAAGGTACATTCACCGTTCCATCAAAAGCCATCATTAATGGCGTTATTGAAGGTGATTTAACAGCAGAAGAGGTCTTGATCGGCCCAACAGGCAAAATCACTGGCCGTGTTTCCGCCAAGGTGATTGATGTACGTGGACAGCTCCACAACACCATCATTTCTGAAAAGAGCCTGATCGTGCGCTCCACCGGCAAAATCGCTGGCAAGGTTCAATACTCTGAAATTGAGATTGAAAAAGGCGGCGAAATCGAAGGTACCTTGAGTCAAGATGCCAACGGCCCAGTGGTTCAAGTCGGTGGTTCTGCCGCCTAAGACTCAGCTGATCCATGATGCTGCGTCGGTTTGTGACTGCTGCCCGATTGCTTCCCGGACTGGTGTCGGGTGGTTGGACGCGTCAGTATGAAGATGCCCGCATCATTTTGGAGCAAAACGGCGATCTTCATTACCTGAATATCAGTGGCCGCATGCAGCGCATTTTGGTGCGCGGGGGTATCTTGGTCACCGCTGCAATGCTGGCGGCAATCATGGTTTTGTTTGTCACGAGTCTGAGTTTGATGCTCAGCCGTGCCAAGCTAGAGCGGTCGCACGAAGAGGTGTACCGTGCATTGCTGAGCAGTGCTTCTGATTCTGAAGGGGCTGACGTCTTGACCATGAGCGATGAGCAAATGGTTTCACTGGCGCAGACCATTCGAGATCGCGACATGAGCATTCGTCGCTTTGTTGATACCTCAAT
>CALCPT010000371.1 GCA_937897265.1 uncultured Alcaligenaceae bacterium | reverse complement strand
GATCTACACAGGCGAAGACACTCTTTCCCTACACGACGCTCTTCCGATCTAGCACCAGCAATGCCAACGACCTCGGTCGCACCCCAGATGACCACCGTGGCGCAGCCCCAAGCGCCCGCGGCTAATGGTTTGCCTTGGAAGCGTCAGGCCTGATGTGTGAGCAAAAAGGAGTCGATCATGAGTGAGCTCAATTTTGCACCAGAGGGGGTGTCGTTGCCGCAGACGGCGGACGCCTGTCGCACTCGACTGGTGAGCCTACAGGCTGAGGTGGCCTCAATCCGGCTTCAGATTGCGACGACGGACATTCGGCGTCAGACCGAGAAAAAAGCGCTCGATGCGTCCGCGTTTCATCGTGCGAAGACAGCCCTTCGCCTGAAGCAGCATGAGCTTGGGCTCGTCTCGGCACACTTGGCCAAGCTCACACAAAGCTCGCCCAGAGGTGCTTTTAAAGACACGCTCATTGAGTTGGTCCGCGAACAGTTTGATGACAGTCAATGGACTCAGCTTGTCTCGCGGGCCAAGGCAGCACATCACCTCTCGGGAGAGCAGCATGGCTGAGTTACCCCACGCAAGCTGTCCGACTAGAGATGCGATTTACGCAGCCTACGAAAAAGACTCAGGCGATGGTTTTCGCTCGCACCTGGGGGCCTCGATTATCGGCAAAGAGTGTGAGCGTGCGCTCTGGTACGACTTTCGTTGGGTGACGCAAGCCAAGCACCCTGGTCGCTTATTGCGCCTGTTTGAAACGGGTCAGCTCGAAGAGGCCAGGCTCGTGTCGAATCTGCGCGCAACGGGCGCAACGGTTTTAGAGGTTGACCCCGAGACAGGTAGGCAGTTTCGGGTGGCAGCCCATGGCGGTCATTTCGGCGGCTCACTCGATGGCATTGCACTCAATTTACTTGAGGCGCCTAAAACCTGGCACGTACTCGAGTTTAAAACGCACTCGAATAAAAGCTTTAACGATTTGCTCAGCAAGAAAGTTCAGGCTAGCAAGCCGCAGCATTACGCACAGATGCAGATTTATATGCACTTAACGGGGATTAGCCGTGCGATGTACTTGGCGGTCAACAAAGATAACGACGAGCTCTATGTTGAACGACTTGAGGCGGATCGCGCTTGCGCTGAAAACCTTCTAAGTAAAGCGCAGCGGGTCATCTTTGCAGCAACCCCACTACAAAGAATAAGTGAGGATCCGAGTTGGTATCAGTGCCGGCTGTGCGACTACGCGCCCGTCTGCCATGGCCAGACAGCGCCAAGCGTGAATTGTCGGACGTGCCTGCACGCGACACCCGTTGAGGGCGCTTGGCACTGTGCTCGTCTAAAGCAACCTATTGGGGAGAAGGATCAGCGCGCTGGGTGTTCGCTCCATCTCTTTGTGCCTAACTTGGTACCCGCGCAGCAAGTCGATGCTGGCGAGGACTGGGTGGAATACCTGTTGCCGAGCGGCGAGCGCTGGCGTGATCAGGGCTTTGTTAAACGTATGGAGAACGTCTCATGTCTTTAAAGTTACGCGCATATCAAACGGCAGCCATAAATGGCATTTACAACTATTTTGACGCTGAAACTGGCAACCCCCTGGTGGTGATCCCAACGGCCGGGGGCAAATCCTTGGTCATGGCAAGTTTTATTGAAGGTGTTTTAAAAAACTATCCAGATCAGGGCATTCTGATCGTGACGCACGTGCGCGAGTTAATCGAGCAAAATCACGCCGAACTCATCAAGCTGTGGCCGCAAGCACCAGCTGGCATTTACTCGGCCGGGCTAAAAAAGCGTGAAATCCGTGCACAGATTTTATTCGCTGGTATTCAGTCTATTCACAAGCATGTCTACGGCGTGCAGCAATGCGATCTGGTGCTGATCGATGAGGCGCACTTGATTCCACGCTCCTCGAACACGATGTATCGAAGTTTTCTGGATGGGCTCAAGCGCCTGAATCCTATGCTCAAAGTCATCGGTTTGACTGCAACGCCGTACCGTCTGGACTCAGGTC
>CALCPT010000370.1 GCA_937897265.1 uncultured Alcaligenaceae bacterium | reverse complement strand
TGTCCCGGTATTTTTGGCAGATATCAAAGGTGATGTGGCGGGTCTGTCACAAGCGGGCGACAGCGCGAATCCGAAATTGGCGGAGCGCGCGGCAAAGACTGGAATGAGTGAGTTCAGAACTCAGGCGTATCCAGTGGTGTTTTGGGATGTTTTTGGTGAGCAGGGTCACCCCGTTCGCGCCTCCATCTCTGATTTAGGCCCACTCCTGCTGACCCGCATGCTTGATCTCAATGAGACTCAAGAAGGCGTTTTAAACCTGCTTTTTAAGTATGCCGACGACAACGGCCTGCTTTTACTCGACCTGAAAGACCTGCGCGCCTTGCTGAGTTTTGCTGCCGATAATACTGAGGCCTTTGGTCGTGACTACGGGGCCTTGAGCAAAGCCAGCTTGGGGGTGATACAGCGCTCGTTACTGACGTTAGAGCAGCAAGGCGCAGAGGCCTTTTTTGGTGAGCCCGCCCTGAAGCTCGAAGACTTCATGCAAACCACCTTGGAAGGTCGCGGCGTCATCAATATTTTAGCGGCGGACAAGCTCTATCAGCAGCCACGCTTGTACGCGACTTTTTTATTGTGGTTGCTCTCGGAGCTCTTTGAGAACCTGCCCGAGCGGGGTGATGCAGATTTACCGCGTTTGGTATTTTTCTTCGATGAAGCCCACCTGTTATTTAACGATGCCCCGAAAGCGCTCATTGATAAGGTTGAGCAAGTGGTGCGCCTGATTCGTTCCAAGGGCGTGGGGGTGTATTTCATTACCCAAAATCCGTTGGATGTACCGGAGTCGATCTTGGGGCAGCTAGGGAACCGTGTGCAGCATGCGCTGCGCGCATTTACGCCGCGCGATCAGAAGGCCGTTAAGGCTGCAGCTGAGACATTCCGTGCCAAACCAGGTCTGGATGTGGCGACGGCTATTCTCGAACTGGGTGTGGGTGAGGCCTTGGTGTCGACCTTAGGTGAGGGCGGTGTGCCTTCGCCCGTTGAGCGTGCCAAAATTCGTCCGCCGCGCTCTCGTATGGGGACGGTCAGTGCCGAGGAGCGGCAAATCACTCTGGGTCGATCGCCGTTCAAAGGTCGCTATGATGCCTTGGTTGATCGTGAGTCAGCTTATGAGATGTTGCAGCAACGAGCGCAAGCGCAAATGCAATCCGCCACGGCTGCTGCGTCTGCCCAAGCTGCGGAAAAGGCAGCTGCTTTAGCTGCGAAAGCGGCAGCAAAACGACCGGCCAGTGAGCCGGATAGCTTGTGGGAGAGTGCGGCCAAAAGTGCGGCTCGCGCAGCCAGCTCCGAAGTCGGCCGCAAAATTGGTCGAGAGCTGTTGCGGGGCCTGTTGGGCTCGTTTAGTCGTCGTTAATGGAAACTATGCATGGTGCTTAATGTTCAGCCCGTTGCTTTTGCCTTGGATGAAGTGGAGTTTCTGGCTATCCGAGCGCAGGGCGCGGGCGGGCAAAACGTCAATAAAGTGTCTAACGCGATTCACTTGCGCTTTGACGTGGCAGCGTCTTCATTAGCGGATGAGATTAAGCAGCGGATTCTGGCCTGGTCAGATCAGCGCATTAGCCGAGAAGGCGTGATCGTTATTAAAGCCCAGCGCTTTCGTAGTCTAGAAAAAAATCGCGAGGATGCGATTCAGCGCCTTCACGAGTTACTTGCCGAAGCTAATCATGTGCTGCCCCATCGAACCCCCACGCGGCCAACGCGAAGTGCGCGTCGGCAACGGGTTGATAGCAAGGTTCAGCGCGGTCAGGTAAAAGTCTTACGCAGTCGTGTGCTTGATCATTAAGTGACAGCGCTGCTTACTCACAGCCGGAGTAAGCAAGTTCTACGCGACGATTTTGCGACCAAGCGGCTTCATCTGAGCCAAGGGCTACCGGCTTTTCTTCGCCATAGCTCACCACTTGCAACTGCGTGGGGGTGACGCCTGCAGCAGCGAGGAAGGTGGCAACCGCATTGGCGCGGCGCTCGCCGAGCGCGAGGTTGTAGTCGGCGGTACCGCGTTCATCGGTATGGCCGGTGATTTTCATTTGCACACGTTGATTCTGTTGCAGCAGCAGTGCATGCGCGGCCAGCACGCCAGAGATTTCACTGTTCAGATCGTGCTTGTCGGTAGCGAACGTAAAAACGCTTTGTGCAACGGCCGTTTGTTGCGATGCCTCGGGCAGGCGAGCGGCCAGCGCCGCTAGGGCTGCGGGTGCACAAGCGCGGTCTGCCGGGCGCTTAATTTCTTCCGCATTATTAACAACGGAGGGTGCTAGAGGGCCAG
>CALCPT010000369.1 GCA_937897265.1 uncultured Alcaligenaceae bacterium | reverse complement strand
ACGCCGCTAACGCTGAATCCGGAGCAGGCCGCGGCGCTCACCGTGTTGACGGCGCCCACCGAGCAGCGCTCGGAAATGGTCACACAGTCCTTCAAGCGGGCACACAGGAACACCTGGCCCTCGAACAGCACCACCTTGGTCTGACCGGTACGCGGATCGACAGTGAAGTCGAACTTGGTGCCGCGCACCCCCAGCGTGCCTGTCGGGGTGATGATCTGGTAGGCGCTCTTTTCGCTGTTGCCGGTGAGGAACCGGAACGTGCCGGCCAGCGCATTGACGGCGAACTTGCCGGCCGTGCCATCGGCGCGCATCAGGTACTTTTCTACAATCAGCGCGGAATTGGGACCGACGACCAGATGCGTGTCATCGGCAAAGATCACCTGCACCTCGCCCACCGGGCCATTGCGTTGCTTGGCGATGATGATGTCGGCGATGCCCTTGCGCGACACGACCGGTTCGTAGATGGTGCGGTAAGGCCCGTAGCCGATCTGGCCCGCGTGCCTCTTGCCGAGGATGTAGCGGTAGTAGAAGACGTGGAACCAGTGCGGCGTGATCTTCGCCTGCAAACTCGACCAGCAAAATCGCAGCAGGTTGTCCAAGCAGGGCTTTTTCTACGACTGGGCGAAAGGCTGGATTCGATAGCGCAAGCTCAATCATCGTGCGGTCGACCAACTCAACCGCGGTCGGTTTGAGCGTCACAATATGTTGCGCCGAATCCATCGCTTTATAAAAGCTTTGAAAGTTCACAACGCCCAATACTTTATGGACAGGAAGAGGGCATAGCTTCAGCGTAATTTGGCGACTGTAGGCCAGGGTACCTTCTGAGCCAACGAGCAGATGTGCAAGATTTGCAACACCATCATCGGTGTAGGCGCGCGGATTTTGGCAGTCAAATAAATCGATGTTGTAGCCGGCGACGCGACGCAATACTTTTGGAATACGTTCGGCGAGCTCGGTGCGCTCGCGGGTGGCAATCGTTTGGAGTGACGATACGATGTTCTGCAGGCGGGTACCCGAAACCGGTGTATTTAATGAGCCAAAATTTGCTTGTGTACCGTCGGCTAACACGGCATCGACACTCAGTACGTTATGCACCATGTTGCCGTACTCGATTGAGCGTGAACCACATGAGTTATTGCCCGTCATGCCACCAATCGTGCACTGCGCGCTTGTCGACACGTCAACCGGAAACCACAAGCCATGTGGTTTGAGCCAGGCGTTCAAGTGATCAAGCACCATGCCAGGCTCGACGGTGATCGTCATTGCGTTCGCATCAAAGGCAATCACGTTACACAGCCATTTGCTGTTGTCGATAATCAGTGCGTCGCCAACGGTCTGCCCACATTGACTGGTGCCCGCCCCGCGTGACAGCACTGCAACGTTTTGATCCCGAGCGATCTCAAGTGCACGCAGAACGTCGGCTTGATCGCGCGGCACCACCACACCAATCGGCGTGATTTGATAGATTGAGGCATCGGTTGAATAGCGCCCGCGCGAGGCGGAGTCAAACAGGACATCGCCGCGTAAGTTCTTTGCAAGTAATTGGGCGAGCGGCGAAGCACCGCCCGCACTTGCAGGAAAAAAATGCAAAGGCTTGGCGATTGCGGTCGGTGAGAGCACGTTCAGGCTCCGTTTGAGAAATAGTCCATGCCCGCTTGCACGCCGCTACCCGCTAGCTTGACGCCAGAGAGTTTGAGGCCCATCTCGACTCCCGCCAGGGTTGCCAACAGGGTCAGGTCATTGCTGTCGCCAAGGTGTCCAATGCGAAACATTCGACCTTTGACTTTGCCCAAACCTGTGCCCAACGATAGGTCAAAACGTTGTTGAATCAATTTGCGAATCTCGTCGGCATCAACGCCTTCGGGTGTGATGACGCCGGTCAAAATTGGGGAGTACACGCTTGGGTCAGCACACTGAATCGGAAGTCCCCAAGCGTTGACTGCGGCGCGCACGCCAGCCGCCCAGCGTTGATGACGCGCAAAAACATTATCCATCCCTTCTTCGGCAAACATGTCTATGACTTCTGAGAGACCGTATAACAGGTTGGTGCTTGAGGTTGACGGCCAGTAGCCGCCTTTGTTCATCTCGATGACTTCGTCCCACGCCCAAAACGAGCGAGGCATCTTGGCCGATTTTGATGCCTCGATTGCGCGTGCAGAGAGGGCGTTAAAGCTCAGGCCTGGAGGTAACATCAAGCCTTTTTGCGAGGCAGCCATCGCGACGTCGACACCCCACTCGTCGTGGCGATAATCGGCGCTGCCTAGGCCCGAGATCGTATCCACCATCAATAGTGCAGGGTGTTTAGCATCATCAATCGCCTTACGCACCGAGACAATGTCTGAGGTAACGCCAGTTGAGGTTTCGTTGTGCACGACACAGACCGCTTTGATGCTGTGTTCGCGATCTTGCACCAGACGATCATGAATTTGGTTTGCTTGCACGCCGCGTCGCCAGCCTGCCAAGGCGGGGAGCTGGTCGTCATGACCTTGAAATGATAAGACCTCGGTTTTCAGGCCAAGCCGAGTCGCCAGGCGGTTCCAAAGAAAGGCGAAATGGCCCGTTTCGTACATTAAGACATGATCGCCAGGGCTTAGGGTGTTAGCAAGTGCTGCCTCCCAGGCGCCCGTACCAGACGCAGGATAGATAATGACCGGCTGCTTGGTTTTGAAAATGGTCTGCATTCCTTCGATGGCTTTGCGACCCAATCCAGCAAATTCTGGGCCACGGTGGTCGATCGTGGGCAGACTAATGGCCCGCAGCACGCGATCGGGCACGGGGCTTGGACCGGGGATTTGCAAGAAATGGCGGCCGGTAGGGTGAAAGTTAAGCTTAATCATGGGGACTCCAGACGATTTATATGGGCAAAATACCACAATCGGCGTCCCTCTGAGTACGAAGCCGTACGACCATTGCATTGGCTAGGGGCAGAGGCTCAAAGAATGAGCAAGTAAATAATGGTATCTTGTAAGCATAAGTACTTTGAGCGCGGCATGCTGTCTGCCCAAAAGTCGCTAAACAAGATACAAAAAGGGCACCTACGCGGCCTGTGAGACTAAGATTTATTCGTTTTAACGCCCTGAATGGCCTGTTGCTGACGTTGGTGGTCTGGTGTCAGATGGGCTGCGCTCCTTTGCCGCCGAGCGATGCTAGATTCACTGAAAAAACGAGTCAAGACTTTGCAACGGCAACGTCGTTTGTTGCGCCCGCCTTATCCTGGCCAGAGCAACAGTGGTGGGTGGGTTACCAAGACAACCAGTTGAATCAACTGATGCGCGAAACCTTGGCAGGTTCGCCCGATCTTGCGATAGCCCAAGCTCGCGTCCAGCGCGCGCAGGCGATGGCTGAGGTGGCGGGTGCGCCGTTGTTGCCGCAGGTCTCTGCGATGGGCACGGTGACGTCGCAACGACTCAGTTACAACTACCTGACGCCTGCGGCGAGCGTGACGCGGGACTGGAACCAGTTTGGGCAGGCGGCGCTCAACATCAGCTGGGAAATTGACTTTTGGGGAAAATATCGCGCTGGCCTTGCGGCGGCAACCTCAGAGCTTGAAGCAAGGTTAGCTGACCAAGCGCAGGCGGCGCTCGTGCTGACAACGGCGACCGCCTCGGCGTACGCGGAGCTTGCGCGTTTGTTTGCTCAGAAAGAGGCAACAGAACGTGCGGTGGCGATCCGTGAAAAAACAGCCAGCTTGTTTGCCGAACGCTTTACCCACGGTCTTGAGACCCGTGGTGGCGTTCGAGAGGCGGATGCCAAGGGTGCGCAAGCCAAAACTGACCTCTTGATCTTGAATGAGCAGATTGCGCTGCAACGTAATCGTTTGGCGGCGTTGGTGGGAGCGGGCCCAGATCGTGGTCTGTCGGTGCAACGGCCGAGCGTGACGCTGAGTCAGACTCTGGGCTTGCCTGAGCGTTTAGCCGCTGAGTTGTTAGGGAGGCGCCCAGACGTGGTGGCCGCCAGGGTACAGGCACAGGCGCAGGCCGCACGGATCGATCAAAAGCAAGCTGACTTTTATCCCAATATTAATTTGGCCGGTTTTATTGGTTTGCAATCGCTCGGGCTCGATCGTTTAGGTCAAAGCGGTTCAGTGTTTGGCAGTGTTGGCCCCGCGATTTCGCTACCTATTTTTACGGGTGGTCGTTTGCAGGGCGAATTAAAGGGGGC
>CALCPT010000368.1 GCA_937897265.1 uncultured Alcaligenaceae bacterium | reverse complement strand
CACTCGATATTGATTGACCCCTGGGGCGAGGTTTTATCAGTTTTACCCGAGCATGAGGGGGTGGTAAGCGGTACGATAGACCCTGAGCGTTTAGCAGAGGTGCGGCAGTCTTTGCCCGCACTCGCTCATCGCAAACTCTTTACCCAATCATAAGTTGATTCATGAAACTGACTGACCCCGCTATTGCTTCGCTTGCTACGGCAAAAAGTTTGTTGCTTGACCCATGGGGCCTGTCCGAAAATGACATGGCTCGTGCGATCGGCGAGATCTTTACGCACAAAGTTGATTACGCCGATTTGTACTTTCAATATACGCGTAGCGAAGGCTGGAGCCTTGAAGAAGGTATCGTAAAGACAGGCAGTTTTTCAATCTCGCAAGGCGTTGGCGTGCGTGCTGTCGCTGGCGAAAAAACTGCCTTCGCGTACTCAGACTCGCTGTCGCCTGAGGCACTGTTGTCCTCGGCCCATGCGGTGCGCAGCATCGCGCGCCAGGGCGCCGGTAAAACAAAAGTCCGTACTGGTGATGATCCGCGTCACGGTCAAAGTTTGTATCCTCCGGTCGACCCGTTGGCCACTATGACTGCCCCTGAAAAAGTTGGCTTGCTCGAGCGCATTGAGAAAATGGCGCGTGCTCGCGACCCTCATGTTGCGCAGGTCATGGCTAGCTTGGGGATGGAGTACGACGTCATCATGGTTGCGGGCAGCGACGGTCGTTTGGCCGCGGATGTACGCCCGTTAGTGCGTTTGTCACTGACAGTTGTCGTCGAGCGTAACGGTCGGCGTGAAACGGGTCATGCGGGCGGCGGCGGTCGTACAGGCTTAGGGTATTTCTCAGACGAGACCTTGACTCAATACGTCGAGCAGGCTGTGCACGAAGCCCTGATTAACCTTGATGCGCAGGCTGCACCGGCCGGCGAAATGACGGTGGTGCTGGCTGCTGGCTGGCCCGGTATTTTGTTGCACGAGGCGGTTGGCCATGGCCTTGAGGGTGATTTCAATCGCAAAGGGTCGAGCGTGTTCACGGGTCGTATTGGCCAACGCGTGGCATCAAAAGGTGTCACGGTTGTTGACGACGGCACTATTGAGGGGCGGCGCGGTTCGTTAAACGTGGATGATGAAGGCAACCCGACACAACGTAATGTGTTGATCGAAGACGGAATTTTGCGTGGCTACATGCAAGACACCCTGAACTCGCGCTTAATGAAAACCGCGGCCACTGGTAACGGTCGGCGTGAATCGTTTGCCCATCTTCCGATGCCGCGCATGACAAACACTTTCATGCTGTCCGGTAAAACACCACCTGAGGAAATTATTGCGTCAGTCAAAAAAGGGATTTACGCAGCAAACTTTGGCGGTGGGCAAGTTGACATCACCAGTGGTAAGTTTGTTTTTTCAACGTCCGAAGCCTACATGATCGAAAATGGCCGGATTACCCACCCCGTGAAAGGTGCGACCCTGATTGGCAGCGGCCCCGAGGCCATGAACCGCGTCAGCATGATTGGTAACAACATGAAACTTGATAGCGGCGTAGGCACCTGCGGTAAAGAAGGACAAAGCGTGCCTGTCGGGGTAGGAATGCCAACCATCAAGATGGAAGGGCTGACTGTTGGCGGTACCGCATAAGAAGGATGTCAGACTGACTGGCGACAATCGTGTGCCCCAGTCACGCTTTAGTTGAATTTACTGTTTAATATTTATTGCACCAGGAGTACGTTTTGCCACACAACACCGACGATTTACGCATTCGCGAGATGAAAGAACTCGCGCCACCTTCGCACACGATGCGAGAGCACCCTTGCACGCCCGAGGTGTCATCGATTGTCTTTGAATCACGTCAGGCGATTCATCGCATTTTGCATGGCATGGATGATCGCCTGGTGGTGGTGATTGGTCCGTGCTCGATTCACGACACTGCGGCAGCCTTGGATTATGCCAAGCGCTTGAAAGCCGAGCGCGATCGCTTCAAGGGCGAGCTCGAAGTTGTGATGCGTGTTTATTTTGAAAAGCCTCGCACCACCGTCGGCTGGAAAGGTCTGATTAACGACCCCGATATGGATGGCAGTTTTAATATCAACAAGGGCTTGAAAACCGCACGTGGCTTGCTGCTTGAAATTAATCAGATGGGCTTGCCTGCGGGTTGCGAGTTTCTCGACATGATTACTCCTCAGTACATTGCTGACTTAGTGTCCTGGGGAGCGATTGGCGCCCGTACTACCGAAAGTCAAGTGCATCGCGAGTTGGCCTCTGGCCTTTCGTGCCCGGTTGGTTTTAAAAATGGTACCGACGGTAACGTCAAGATTGCGGTGGATGCGATGAAATCTGCGTCTGCTCCGCATCACTTCTTATCGGTAACAAAGGGTGGTCACTCAGCGATTGTATCCACCACAGGTAATGAAGATTGTCACGTCATTTTGCGCGGTGGTAAGGCGCCTAATTATGATGCGGCTAGCGTTCAGGATGCTTGCGCAGAGATGGCCAAGGCGGGTCTCGCGCAGCGCATCATGGTTGATGCTAGTCACGCTAACAGCAATAAAAAGCCAGAGAACCAACCTGCAGTTTGCGACGAGGTCGCTGTGCAAATTGCGCAGGGCGATGCGCGTATTTTTGGTTTGATGGTTGAAAGTAATTTGGTGGCCGGCCGGCAAGATATTGTTGCAGGTCAAACCCTGGTCTATGGCCAAAGCGTGACCGATGGCTGTATCGACTGGCAAAGTTCAGTTGGTGTGCTTGAGCGCTTGGCTGAGTCGGTGCGCGCCCGTCGTCGCACTTTGCTGACCAGCGGAAAATAAGCCGAAACAATGCGCGCATCGCCGCGCAGCCTTTTTTGATGAGACTTAGTTCATGAACGCTTTGCACACGGCACAAACCCTCAGGCGCCCCTTGCCTGCTGAGATGATCGCAGCGCTTAAAGGGCAGTTTGCCGAGCGCTTTTCAATGGCCAACGCGGTGCGTGATCATCACGGCACAGATGAGTCGCCTTTTCCGACGATGTTGCCTGATGGCGTTGTGTTTGCGCAAAGCACAGAAGAGGTGGTTGCTGTTGTTAAGTTGTGCGCTCAACACAATATCCCATTGATTCCCTATGGTGCTGGCTCTTCGCTTGAGGGACACATTTTGGCGATTCAGGGCGGGATCAGTCTTGACCTGACCGCCATGAATAAGATCGTATCGTTAAACGCTGAAGATCAAACGGTCACTGTTCAGGCAGGCCTAACTCGTAAACAACTCAACGAACAAATCCGAGATACTGGTTTGTTTTTTCCGATCGACCCGGGCGCCGATGCCTCCCTTGGTGGGATGTCAGCCACACGTGCTTCTGGCACAAACGCCGTGCGCTATGGGACGATGCGCGAAAACGTGGTTTCACTGACTGTCGTCACCGCCGACGGCAAGGTGATTCGTACCTCCAGACGTGCGCGCAAGTCTTCAGCTGGCTACGACTTGACTCGCATTTTTGTAGGTAGCGAGGGCACGCTGGGCGTGATCACCGAAGTGACTGTCAAGCTGTATCCGCAACCTGAAGCTGTCTCTGCGGCAGTTTGTAACTTTTCGACTGTGCACGAGGCTGTGCAATGTGTAATTCAAACGATTCAAATGGGCGTACCGATCGCCCGCGTTGAGTTGATGGATGCCTCTGCAGTGATGGCAGGCAATCGCTATAGCAAACTGACGCTGCGCGAAACTCCTTTGCTGTTGTTTGAGTTTCATGGCTCAGAGGCCAGTGTGAAAGAGCAGGCGCAAACTGTGCAAGAGTTGGCCAAAGAGTGTGGCGGAATGGATTTTGAATGGGCCGAACGCCCCGAAGACCGCAATCGTCTCTGGACCGCACGCCACAACGCCTATTTTGCCGGCTTGCAGTTGCGACCTGGCTGCCGATCCAACACCACGGATGTTTGCGTACCGTTATCGCGTTTAGCCGAAAGCATTTATCTGGCAACTAAAGAGTTGGCGAAGGCGAGTTTTCCGAGCACAATCGTGGGACATGTAGGCGATGGTAATTTTCATGTGCTGATGTTGCTTGACC
>CALCPT010000367.1 GCA_937897265.1 uncultured Alcaligenaceae bacterium | reverse complement strand
TGGTCCACGGTTCGAGTCCGTGTGGGCCCACCAATTAAATCAATAACTTAAAAAGTTACTGATACGCCAGAAAGGTACAAAATCGGTGTGCCTGTCAACGAAGTGTCAGCCGGCTAAGACTCATGGCTGAGCAACTTGCTTGATCAAACCTGGAAAAACATCCAAAGCAAACCACAAAGGTAGGCCTGGCGTGATCACACGCGCTTTCTCCGTTTCACTACGGACAACGCCAAGCTCGATTAGTTTCGTGAGTTGCTCGCTAGCCATGCGCTTCCCGCAACCAAGATAGTCCTTGAAGTCAGCTCGACGCACCGAGCCCTGCGACAACAATATATAGAGGGCACGCCCAGCTCCAGGAACAATGCCTGCCTTGACGAACTTTTCATCGAAATGGACTGCGCGCTCTAGGTTATCGCGTAACCGATCTCGATCAAGAACAGAGAGCATGTAGGTAAGCTGATCGAGAGAGACTTCCAGCATGAACTCGATGAACTCAATCAATCCGCGCTCTGTGAGCGCGCCACGGCCATCAGTGCTCGTGTACCTCGGCATATCAGCCACATTCAATCGCTCATAGAAGTCACTCTGGCGCTTGGCCAATCCGCGAGAAAGCGACCACAGGTCAGAAGCCAAGCCGAGTTTGTAGAGCTGCATGTGCGTGACGAGTCGAGTAGTGCGGCCATTCCCATCAGCGAAAGGGTGAACCCAAGCCACTCTATGATGAAATGCGAAAACGGCAATCAGCTGACGGCGGAAATCCTGTTCCTTCCGGTAAAACTCATAGAGGCGCTGCATCATCCCCAAAACAGCTGAATGCTCGGGGGCTAAATGCGTTCCGACCTGAACATCGATGTCACGGAATTTGCCAGGAACGATCTCCTGACCATTAACGGTCAGAAGGTCGCTGGGATCAGCCCCTCTGAAGAGTCGAGTATGTACATGCCGCTGGAAGTCCGGAGAGAACCACAGATGGAAGGGAATATCCGGACGAGCATCCACCGTCCGCTCAAGCCGATCTTGGACGACCATGTGGGTGATGGCGAGGTCACGCAACTCTTCCTTTGTACGCTTCGGCAATGACTCACTGAGCTTTACTGGCTCAGTGAACCTCCCCTCGATCAAGTTACTATAGAAACTGCTCGTAACGCGCAGCAGCTTGCCAATGATCTCGGCCGTTTCAAGAGGAAGGATCGCTTGCAGCTGCGCGGCCTTCACCCGTACCTCATCCGCCATATCGAGCAGTTTGGTGGGAATCGTAATGGGTAGAAGCGGCTCCATCCGGTGCATGCATCCTCCGATTGCTAGTGCCGACGGCAGTTAGTGCGCATATTTTTTCCGATATTTGCACGATATTTTTATAGCAGCAACAATATCTTGCATAAAAAATCATGCCTGATATCGCCGATTTTATAACAAATTCCGCATCCCGGCAGAGGCCTGTCATGAGAAAGCCCCAGGAAGCTGCAACTGACAGGGGCTTGGGTACAGCATCTCCAACTTACGTAGGAGCTTCCTCATGCAGCGATGGGTCTAGATCGCGTTCGCCTGCTTCGCCAATTTCACCAGCGGGGTCAGATCGAGTGCCTGCGCCAGATGATCCGGCCCCATATGGGCGTAGCGCATAGTCATCATCAGAATTGATCAAAAAAGAGCAACTACAAATTGAGGGCATAGGACAGTGTTGGCAGCGTCTGCGCGTATACCTACTCAGGTCATCGGTGCGTGAATTGTCGCTGCGCGACTGGTTTAACAGAGGAAAGATGGGGCTGTTTAGCTAGAGCAGAGCAAGGGAAGCCAGCGGATTCAGTTCGAGCGCCTGTGAAAGATGATCCGGTGCCATGTGAGCATAGCGAATGGTCATTGTCAGGCTGGAGTGATCAAGGATGCGCTGTAGAGTAAGGATGCTGCCACCGTTCTGCATAAAGTGACTGGCAAAGGTGTGACGCAAAACATGCGTCATTTGACCATCGGGAAGATCAATGCCCGAACGCTTAAGCGCGTAGCGGAATGCGTTATAAGAAGGAACAAAGAGTGGCCCTGAATCTGCGCGGCCAACAAGATCTTTTTCAATGTCAGCCGAGATTGGGATGTAGCGATATCGACCATTCTTGCCCAAGTAACGAAGCTTGCCTGGCAGAACATCCTCACGGCAAAGTAGTTCAGCTTCACTCCACCGAGCACCGGTAGCCAAGCACACTCGAGCAATGATGTAGGCGCTATCGTTTTGGCCTTGTTTGAGATGGTCAAGCAAATGGCGAATGTCAGAGTGGGTGAGATATGAAAGCTCAGTCTCAACAGTTTTGAGCCTACGGACGGTGAGCAAAGGGTTGGGGAACTGCCAATCACCCAACCTAATCAGTTCATTAAAAACGGCACGTAGGTATGAATGGTCATGATTGATCGTATTGGCACTTACGCCATCATCGAGTCGAGAGGCGCGATAGTCAGCAAACTGATTTGCAGTGAATTGAACGGCAAAAGGGTTGCCGAGAGACATAACAATATTTTCCAAGTGTCGCCTTCGGTTCTCAGAGTCTTTGAGATTGCGACCGTGTACGTCATGCCACCGCTTAACGAGATCACTTAAGCGACGACGATCTTTGGCTGTCGGTTGCCACGGTTGGCCAGATTGAACTTGCGCTGAAACATGAAGCTCAAAGCGTGAGGCTTCAGCTTTTGTATCGAAAGTCTTGCGGAAGCGTTTGTGCCCTCTTCCGCCTGGCTGAATGTCAACATGCCACCGGCCATTTGGCGTTTTGGTATTACTCATCAGCCTTGCTCGGGAACTACAGGTTGAAGTTGAAGAAGGATGACCAGCTCGGTTGAGCGCTCATCACTGGATGCGCTCAGCGGGAATGACCTGAAGAAGGGAAGCCATCGCTTGCTGTCGGTGTGGCGCTCCGACTTCAAACCTCCGAGAACAACTACCTCACCAAACTTCGTCACCAGCGTAGTGCGCAATTCGCGCTTGTTCAGTGTTGGACTGCTATTGACTCCGATCTGAGTCTGACTGAAATCACTTAGCTGCTGGCTGATAGCCAGCTCTACATCCTGCTCATGGATGCTCGGCGTTACATCTAGGATCACACCACTAGAGCGGTACTCAATCGACTGGATTGGATTGCCATTTTTGTCCTGGGAAACGGAGCCCAGTACAGGGACATCACTGCCGGATTGAAAGCGCGCAGCAGATCCACTCTTCACGCTCAGGAACGGCCGGCTAACTACCTTGAAGCGCTCATCAGTCTTAAGCACATCAGCGATGACACTGAGGCCAGAAACATCAAGCCGTAGGGATGCATCACCTTGATGAGACAGTCCTCCAGAAAAGCCAAGCTTACCGCCCAAGAGGTCACCCACCACCTTAAGCGCACTTGAGTCCTGAGTGCCGCTTTGGAATTCGTAAACGAGTAATTGGACATTCGCTTGGCGCTCAGCAACATCTAACATATCTAGTAATAGACGCAGATCTTTAATATTTTGATCGGAACCACGAAAGGTCAAAATATCGGAGCGTCGGCTGATATTTGCTGTAGCGCCTTGATCTGATAGCTGATTTCCAGGCTCAAGGGATCCCGAGGCGTTAATAGTGCGTTGCGTTGTAAATTGTCCATCCGGAAATGATGAACGAATTTGATCAATGAGTTGCGAAACCTCTCGATGCTTTGGCTGATATGCAAAGAAGTTCTGTTTTGCTGTTGAAGCAGCTACAGGCTTTGAAACAATAACGTCCAGATCTTCCGTGCTGATCAATTCAAGACCTGAAATTCGTAAAGCTTGCTTCATCATTTTTGAATACTCTGATGATTTTGAGCCCTGAAAATTAAGGGTGAGTCGCTTGTTAATTACCAAAGCTGAGTCATCAATTAAAAAGCTCTTTTTTTCTATATCGCTGTAATAAATACGAATTAGATCGACTATGGGAACCTGATCAAAAACAAGCTTAGGCATCGCAGCGAAAATATGCGTTGAAGCAAGAGCTAGAAAAATCACAAGAAAATATCTCATTGACTGACACCGTAAAATGCCGTCGGCTGTCCATTGATAAAACCGGTAGTATTATAGCCATCCATGATAAAAGCGCGGGCCTTAGCAAATCGTGTGTACGCGCCATCTGTATAAAGAACAATATATTCACCGTCGGTACGCATGTAGTAACCAACAATTCGAAGACTTGTCGGGCTGGAAACAGCAGTTTCTGAAACTGAAGCAGAGGTGGAAGAGGCAGGAGTACGAGTAGAACTGTCATCAATTTTTGTTGGTATAGGCTTAGGATGGAAAAACTGCCAGACTTTTGGTATACCAAAGGCAGCTAGTGCTATAACTAAAATGACCGGTATCAAAAATCCTTTTGAAAGCAGCAAATTTTGTCGCTTATCAATTGTCACTTCTTTTCCTTTGCCACCCGAATAGCTGGAATAAAGCGGAAAAATGCAAGGATCGTATTTTTTTTGCAGAAGGTTAACTTGAGTTTTAGCGTTCATCCGGTAGCCTTCAAAAACCTGAACAACATAATGTTTTGAAAGACCTAATGACTTATGTTTTTTAGTTCGGAAAGAGAGCTCAACGACGGATTTTAGCTTTCGGTTTAAGTCACTAATGTCTTGAACCATCAAAACTAAATCACAGCAAATATTTGTTTCGGGATGAGCATAGTGCCGGTGCTCACGAAAAAAAATAAAGTGAGGTTCTGGAATAGCCTCACCTGCTCCCCAAAAACGCCATGCCTCGTCGATGCAAACAAGATCGCCCGGCTGAACAATAGTTTCAACATCAGTGCCATGAAAGAAGAAATTTGGCGACTTAACTTGTTCGTTACTGACCAAAACGACAACGCCTATTTTTTCCTCTTCAATGCCTCGCTTCGATATCAAATATTCAGTAATTCTCTCGGTATTTAGGCCATCAATATTTGAAACAATTCGGCGACCTTGAGCGAGTGCATCAAGCATTACCGAAGAGACAACTTCATAGCTTTTGCCAGATCCCATCAGGCCTGTATAAGCATTAATAGGCATTACGAAAGCCTTCTAATAATGAAGGCTGCGCTATAGGCAGAAAGGCAAACAGTGAGGCCAAAGCCAATCTGAAAAGCATCCAAAAACCACCAGACGCCCGGCGGGATAGCAGCGAACGCACTTTCAAGCGCGGATGCAGATGGGCCGAGCGAGACGACAACCTCAACAACAAGCCGGATGAAATGGAACAGCGTATAAGCAACAACGAACTTGATTAAAACTGCGCGGAAAATCCAAGCAAGTGCAGAGTTGAAAGCCGAAAACAGAATTGCGTACATGTTAAGCCCTCAAGAAAATGAAGGTGGCAGTTAGCAACCAAAATGCAGTCATAACACCTGCCAAGAGTGAAGCGTTTTGTTCCCAAAGTGTGCAGTGGCTATCAATCTGGCCATAAAATCTACGTGAGAACATCGAAAATTCGATTATCGCAACTGGGCATTGGCTAGCATGAGCTGGCAGGTTGAAATTGCGGAATGGGTTAAGCTGATCAAGTAACGGTTGAATGATTGCAGTACCGGTGGGGGCTTCCTCAAGAGTAGGTTCGGCAATAGCCGGATCAGTGCCAAAATCAACTGTGACGTTTACATTTTGGGCTCCACCTGTAGTTTCGCCTGTACCAGTTTCATGGGTCACGGGGTCAACGTTTCCTGGCAGCTGTGGGCCGATATAATCACCGACGGTTGGATGTTCAGCTTTAGGTATCTTATTCAATTCGTCTTGGATATCGGCTGGCGTTATTGGATCTTGAGGGTTAAAGGGCTGACCTGGGTATTCAGGATTTTTGGATGCCTCATTCCAAGCTTGATTTGCG
>CALCPT010000366.1 GCA_937897265.1 uncultured Alcaligenaceae bacterium | reverse complement strand
CTCTTTCCCTACACGACGCTCTTCCGATCTAAAAAATGACCGTTGTATCCGAAAAACTAGACGGTAACGGTCTGCTAGGGCTATTAAAAAATGCAGATAAAACGTTTGAGTGTGTCCGTGAAAATGGCTACCGAGCCGCCAATGCGGGCCAATTCATGGTTGACCTCGTGACTGCACCGCATGGCATACATACCACTGACCTTGTTACCTTCGCCGACTCTGATCTTGTTGCAGTCGAGGTGCCAGGATTGCAGTGGCTGCTGAACTCTCCCAAACTCGACGCGATTGCCATTGATGAAGACGGCTGGCCTGTGCCAATGCGGGTGCCAGACCCTCGAGCTTTTGCATTGCATAAAGCTTGGCTCTCTGGCCTATCAACTCGAGAAACGATTAAAAAGCCGCGCGACTTTGAGCAAGCGCGAATCGTGGCAAGATTGGTTCGAGAGCACATGCCGCAGCTTTCATTTGAAAATATGCTGACATCTTTACATGGTGATGTACGCAAGATGCTGCCGCTCATACTTGCTGAAGAGTAACAAGTCACTGGCTGTTCGTATCCCTCCCGCAGACCAAAAGCAAAAAACCTGAGATTTCAGCACCTCAGGCGGCTTGTGATGGACTCAGTGCTACCCCGCCAAAATCTAAGTCTCGAACCTGCTAAGCAGAGATTCGATCTGCCACGAGCCCCGCACAGTGCGGGGCTTTGCGCTTCTATCTCTTGACTGCCACTTGCGGTCGCAAGCCATAAAAGTTAACGAAGGCTGCGAGCGGTTTTTACTAAACATATAAAAATCAATGAGCGACTCGCCTACTGATCGAGCGAGTTTTGGTGGCATGGGTAGGCAAAAGAGCCCTTCCACAGTTTTTACTAGCGAATACGTTCGCGCATTTAGTTAAATCATCATTGAAAATTGACAATGCAAATGAGAATCGTTACTATTTGTTTCTAAATTGTAAATGCGAATCAATATCATTCATCAATCGATATGAAAAAAGAAAATATCAACCTTTGGTCTGTAGCACTACTTTTGCTAGCACTTTTAGTCGCCAAACCCTCTGCCGCCGGAGAAGGCACGTTCGGTTGGGTACCCAGTTCCATCCCACCTTTCATGGTGGCTACCGGCGATTTTGATGGCTTTAGTAATGACGCTCGAGTCTCCATCACGTTCAATCTCGGCAACATCTAAAACCGACTCACCGATGAGCGTGTGCGTCTTCATGATGGCCCACTCTTCCTCTGAAAGTGAGCCATTTTTTAACAAAATATCGTCTGGGATTCCAATTTTTCCAATATCGTGCAGGGGCGCGGCTCGCACCAACACATCAATTGAATGGTCGGAGAGACTCTCTAAATGATGGCCCTGTGCTCGCAGACGCTGCGCCAGCGCAAAGACATACTGCTGGGTACGTATGATGTGGTTGCCGGTTTCATTGTCACGAGCCTTAGCAAGTGCATTCAAAGAGGCTAAAAACTGTAATTCCGTTTGCTCGATTTTTTTATTGGCGAGCGTTAATTTAATGAAGTGGTTTTCAGTGATTAAGGTTTCTTTTTTTTCTCGCTCGATCTCAGCGACCACGCCTACAAAAAACATGTAGCGCGCAATACCAAGAGCCAATAAACCAGTAAATGTCACCGCATTAATGACGCCGCCCTCATGCGCAAACCCAACACCGTAAAACAAGATCGTTATCAGGCGTACACCCCACAGCGCACTATTAGCAAGAAAAACGATCGCTAATGCCAAAGACAAATTCGTTGGACGCTGCTTATAAAATTTAAAAGCTGGACTGGCCGTACATAAGTTGAACGCAACACCGCCAAGGGCGACTAGGGCGGGCTGAAACTCTAAGGCGAAGTGTTCTGCTATCAACACTAGACCGACCAGAAAGAAGGCACTAGCTATTGTGGCGTAAACGGCAAGCAACCGAAAACGAATATCTTGACCTAATAAACTCAAGCATGCCGCATAGACATAGATATAGGATGCAATGTTTAAACTATTGCCTAGGTCGTAAGACAAAAACTTAGGGAGCACATCTCTTAGTGCAACTAAAACCGTCGCGCAACCAATCAAAACTGAGCTGATTACCCAATTCGTGACGTAGGCTTTCTTAGCATTTTTAAACTGAATGAACAACAGCAGTGCGCCTGCAAATGCAAACATTCCAAAAAACAGAAACAGGGAATAAATGACACTTGCTGCGGTATTCAAACAAAGCCCGGAAGTTTAAGTTAGCTTTTTAGTAGGTCTAGCTTAGCACACGCCTCAGCTAATCTTATGCAGCTTTAGCAGCGTTTAGCAACTGATAGATTGAAAATAAAACATACAGTTGCGCAAGCCCGATCGCTTCTGACAGCCAGTCTGCCCAATTAAAACTTGAAAAATTTGTGTCGGTCCACGACAGCAGCGTTGCTACGCCGATCACAATGAATGTGCCAAGCACCCAACCTGGCTTACCGCGATTGATGCCCTGTATCCGCACCGTGAAATACAGTAACGCAACCGCTGCGCCGATCGCAACCAACATCAACACAAGTGCGATACCTACGTCATCACCCAAATCGCTCAAGGCAGTTTTAAAGCCACCCTCAACTTGAAACTTCATGAGCACTAAGCTCAATGCGTACATGCTGAAGTAGGCATGACTAAGTTGAAGCAGCTCTTTTTTGACAGCGCCGCTTACGTTCAATGTCGCCTGCACAGGTGCCTTTACGGTCGTCTGATGCGCCGATTGCGAGTTACCTGTTTGTGTACCAACAGGCACAGAAGGCTGTGACTGTTCAGACACCACTGACTGACCACAATTTGGACAAAACTTGGCATCATTAGTTTGTTTGGTACCGCAATTTGCACAAAAGTTCATGTTGATCCATCCTTTGGCCTGCTCGACATCGGCTAACAGCACTTAAACACATTATATAAGTGACCAGATCCACCAAGTTACGCAGCCCAGCACCAACAAAAGCGCCCAGATACGCTGCTCAGCACGGACAAGGTCTGGCCCTGGTCCAGGCACCTGACCTGTCAGCATGGGCGCAGCCATATTGCGCCACCGAACAAGACTAATCAGGGCGATCAGTCCAAGGTGGATCACGACAATCCACAGATAGAGTTCGCCAAAAAACTCATGCGTACTTTCAATAAGTTTTCCACCGAGATCATTGTTAACCAAATAGCCTGAACCGACCAACGGCAGCACCAACACCAACAGGCTCAATACCACGCACGCCATCAGCAAGTTCTGCCCTTGCTGCCAGCCAATCGTCCGAATACTGCGCGCCTGCCGCGTCTTCTCCCACCAAGCACGTGCGCCCGATAACTTTCCAAACAGCAACTTAAAACGCACATGTTTTGGCCCGACTACTCCCCAAACAAGACGAAAGCCCAAGAGACCAAGCATCGTATAGCCAAGGGCCACATGTACACCACGCAAACGCTCAAAGTCTGCAGTCAGGTAAGCACCTAAAAATGAGAAGGCAAACAGCCAATGAAAGGTGCGTGTCGCCAAATCATTGATACGCCGAGTCGCGATCGGCGTGATCGGTTTCAATGCAGCCGGTGTAAAAGTCGTATTCATTTCGGTATCCTCACAAAGTCATCGTTGTAATTTCCCTGCTCTGCTGTGGTATGACAGGCGGCACAGTTGGCAGCACTCTTAACGCTCGAGCGCAGCCAGACCTCCGCCTCAATCTTGCGGTGTTCGCGCACAAACCATGCTGCCTTAGTGATGCGATCATCTTGTGGCTCTTCGCGGACTTTTTTATACGTACCTGCCAATGGCTCTAGCCATTTCGAGATCTCTAGCACTTCAGCAGGCTCTAGCGAAGCGTCTACACCGTAATGCTTGTCTAAGCTACCAAGCACCCGCCGCCATGATGCGAGCGGGAGCAGTGCCGGCGGATACGCCAGATGACATGAAGAGCACTCGCTACGATATTTTTCAGACATGACCGAAGGCTGAAAGTCTTTCGACCCACCAGCCACCGCTGTACCGGCGTCAATGCCTAGCGCCACGAATAAACCTAGAATCAGCGTGCTGAGTGTGCGCCGTGTACCGAGCATGCTGGGCGAGCTCCATGGGCCTAAGGCAGTGAGTATCCATCGTGCGCTCTTCATGGTTTGAGCGCCAACAAAAATGCAACGACGTCAGACTTTTCAGCCGACGTACACTCGCGCGACAGTACATCTTTGCAGTTGCGTCGAAACCACTTGTCTACGCGCGCGGAATCAGTCAGCGCGTCAGGATTCGCAGCGGGTGCCAGCGGATCAATCGCTTTGCCTGTGCTTGCATGTTTAGACACCTTTGTTGGCGCCTCACCATGACAAGACGCACAAGTCCACTTAGAACCATGTGTCGAGGTAAAAAAGATACGGCCGTTATCTGCGCTAGCTGGTCGACCAGCGGCGGCTTCGAACCGTTGCAATTGCGCGACGGGGGTGGTGTCGCCCGCGCGCGCAGTCGCTGCGACGCCAAGTAGCAAGGCAAGGAAAAACTGCTGCAAACTCTGCTTACACATATATCGACCCTTCATGACGTGACGAATGTAGACATGATGCGGCAGCGACCTTGTATGTTGTCTGAACCAGTCGTTCAGATTCGGTTCATGTAGTGGAGTGCACAATAAGCACATTGCTGAAACAGGCAAAACAACATGAAACTCAATACACAAACAATTAGTCATACAGTCGCAGTCGTGATTCTGCTGTTGTTGGTCTGTGCGCTTCCGACAATGAACGCGATGGCAAGCACAACCGACCAACAGCGAGCCACTCAAGCTGTTGAGACCGGAGAAATTCTGAGTTTGAGGGTGATTCTCGAACGCCTCGAACCGTCTCACCCTGGACAGGTGCTAGACGTTGAATTCGAACAAAAAAAGGGCGTTTGGATCTATGAGCTTAAAATCCTCAAAGCAGGCGGCCGTTTGCAAAAACTAAAGATCGATGCAAAGACTGGTGAAATTATCTCAAACAAGGAGCGCTAAACGATGCGGCTATTGGTAGTAGAGGATGATGTCACCCTACAACGTCAACTTTCAGAAGCGTTGACCGCCAGTGGATATGCCGTAGATATTGCCTCAGATGGTCGCGAGGCTCTCTATCTAGGCCGAGAGCAACCCTACGACGCTGTGATTTTGGACGTGGGCTTACCACTGATGGATGGCATCTCAGTATTGCGAACATGGCGCGCCGAGCAGCGCATTATGCCGGTTCTGATTCTCACAGCACGCGACGATTGGCATGACAAGGTTGCCGGCATTGACGCTGGAGCCGACGACTACGTCACCAAACCCTTTCATATGCAAGAAGTACTGGCCCGCGTGCGCGCCCTGATCCGGCGCGCCAGCGGCGGCGCCGACTCTATCCTGCGTTGCGGTAAGCTTGAACTTGATACCCGCACGGGTCGCGCCTCATGCCAAAACGAGCTCATCGTACTCACGAGTCATGAATTTAAAATTTTGTCGTACCTCATGCATCATCTCGATGAGGTGGTCTCACGCAGCGAACTCACCGAACACATTTATGCGCAAGACTTTGATCGCGATTCGAATACGATTGAGGTCATGATTGGCCGCCTGCGAAAAAAAATCCCTGAGGGCATGATACAAACCGTGCGAGGGATGGGTTACCGACTTGCCAAGGCTGATTGCTAGCCATGCTTCAGCATCTCTTTCAGCGCTGGCGTGGCTCATTGATGCTACGCCTATTTGGCGGTACGGCTCTATGGATTGCCCTCGCGCTCAGCTTGACGACCTTCGCGCTGGATGGGCTCTTTAAAGACCAAGCGACGCGGCAATTCGAACAACAACTGCAATCCTATCTTTATCAAATCGTCGCGGCATTTGAAATTGATTCGGAAGGTAACGCCGTCCTGATGCCCAAAGGTGCTGATCCTCGCTTTAATCGGCCCGAGTCAGGGTTGTATTGGCAGATCAACGACGTCAATGGCAAGGTCTTGTTGAAATCTCGCTCGCTATGGGATACGCAGCTAAGCGTCGCGAATGATTGGCTGAAAAGCGGTGAGGTACATTTTCATGAACTCACTGGGCCCGCTTCACAAACGCTGATTGTTGCCGAACAAAGTGTCATCCTTTCTGAATTGACGGATCAGCCATTTCGGGTAATTGTTGGTTCAGATGTCGTTGCGCTCACTGGCTCGGTTCAAATTTGGCAGCGCTCACTTTGGTTGTTTGTTGGTATCCTCTTTGTCAGCCTGATTGTCGCAGCTAGCGCTCAAGTCGCGTTTGGTCTACGACCGATTAGACGACTACAGTGCTCACTCAAAGGGTTGCGCGAAGGCGATACATCTCGCATCACTGGTAAGTTTCCAAATGAGCTCACACCACTGATCGAAGATTTCAATGCGGTGATTGATGTCAATGAAAAAATCATTGAGCGTGCGCGCAATCAAGTCGGCGATCTTGCACACGCGATCAAGACCCCCATCTCAGTCATGACTAACGCTCTGCGAAAAGAACAATTGCGCAATCATCATGACCCTGCGCTCGTGGTATCTCTTCAAGAGCAGTTGCAACAACTGCAGCAACACGTGCAATGGCGTCTGAAGCGTGCACGCATTGCAGCAATCGCTGGGGTGCCTCATGCACGCACCTCAGTTAAAAATACCGTCGAACAATTGACCCGCGTGATGCAGAAGGTGCACGCAGACAAGTCTATTCAAGTCGTAGTCGATGATCTACCAGAAGAACTGTATTTCGCGGGTGAGGTGCAAGATCTACAAGAAATCATCGGTAATATTTTGGATAACGCTTACAAATGGGCGACGCGTCAGATTTTGATTAGCGGGGGCGATTCTGACGGAAAGTTATGCCTGACGATCCTAGATGATGGGCCAGGTTGCTTAGATCTAACAGAATCTACTCACCCGCCACACCGCGGGCAACGAGCAGACGAATCAGTTCCTGGGAGCGGACTAGGCTTGAGTATCGTACGTGATTTGGTCGGGCTGTATGGCGGCGAGGTTGCGTTTCAAACCAACCATCTGACCGGACTACGCGTCACTCTAACGCTGCCGGGTGGCCTGAGTTAGTTGTGGCACCCCCAAGCGGCTAACCTCTTGCATCTCAGCGACATCACCACTGAAACACAAGAGGCTTTTCAACCCCACAAATTAGGCGTTAAGCCTGTGGAATATTGCCGATGCGAACTTTGTTGGGCTGATCTAACAGCGCAGCAGCGATGGTACGCCGATGCTCAGCCGCCGTACCGCCACGCAGGCTCCAGGAACCCACTCTGCGATACCAAAGATTCAAATCAAAATCACGGATAAAGCCCATACCGCCGTGAATTTGCTGCGCTGAACGTACCACCATCATGCCTTGTTGATTGCCAAACGATTTTGCCTGCGCAACGTTGACGCGGTAAGGCAACTTTTGATCCATACGCCACAGCGCTTCGCGCGCCAGCATCGTCGTGCCGTCAATCGCATTGACCATGTTTGCACACAAATGCTGAATCGCTTGAAACGCCCCAATTGGCTGCCCAAAAGCTTCGCGCTGTTTCGCGTGCGCCACAGCCATGTCAAGGGTTCTGCGGCCAGCACCTGCGATCATTGAGGCATAGAGCACCGACGACAAGTCCATGACTTCAAGTGCAATCGCATTACCCTGCTCAGGCGAACCAATACGCGCACTTAAAGGCACTCGAACGTTATTGAACTGTACGTTTGCTTCGCCATCTTTTGCCATCGACACCAAGGCGTCGCTGCTCAGACCTGTTGCATCGGTGGGCACCAGCACAACGCCCAAATGATGAGGTGCTGCGGCTTCGCGATACACAACCAAACATTGCTTCGAAGCGCGATAACTTCCGACGAAAGTCTTGGTACCGTTCAACACAAGCCCATTGCCTTCAACACGGCCTTCAAGCTTAATCGACTCGGGTGTCCAGCGACCGTTGGCCTCAGTCACGGCGTGGCTCAAGATCAACTCACCGCTAAGCACGTGCTGCAAAAGCTGTTGCTGCTCTGCACTGCCATACCGATCGATGATCATGGCAGGAACCATCGTCGCATGCAAGGGGATTGGCGCAATGTGATAGCCCGCTAATTCAAACAATAGGGCGAGATACGTTAAGGGCAACTCTTGACCGCCGTTTTTATCCGACAGACACAGTTGCAGCCAACCGTTTTCAGCGAACTTTTCCCATAAGGCTGGTGAGTACTGCAGAGGATCAGTTTCGATCTTGCGCACCAACGCAGAGGTGCACTCGCCCGCCAAAAACTCTGAGGCCGCTTCGCGGATTTGTACTTCTTGATCGTCAAGCAAAATATCCATGATTCTATTTACCTTTGTTCTTATTTTGCCGCGCGCGGCAGGCCCAGACCAATACGTGCAACTTGGTCGCGCATCACCTGAACGCTGCCATGGTTAATCGTTGACTGGTAAGCACCCAGAATGTTGTGCGCAAAAACGCCCTTTTCAATCGCAGTGGGCGAACCTTGCATCAACTGGGCGAACGGGCCCAAGATCTGACTGATGGCTTCGGTCGTGCGCACACTGTGCTCAGGTGCAAAGACTTTTTCGGCTGACCCTTCGTAGGTGAACTTTCCACCACTTTGCTCGATGCTGATGCTGCGCATTGTCATCAAGCGACAGACTTCAGCTTCGGTCCACATCTCCGCGATTTTGTCGCGTACTTGCGGGTCTTCGCGCAGTGATTCTTGCAACTCGCCCTCGCCGTGCAGCCAGTTCACAATATCTTCGTCACGCATGACAGAAATCAAATAGCGCCAGGCACCTACGCGATCTAAGTTCAACCCACGCCGAGCAACTTCCCAACCGCCGCCCTCTTCACCCAACAAGCAAGATACAGGCACTTCGACGTCGTCAAAAAACACTTCGTTGGTGCGCTCTTCGCCATAGGTGGTGCCGAACGGTGCTGGCGGATCGTTTTGTACAGTCCAGAGTGGGCGCACGGTTAGACCAGGCATATCCATCGGTACTAGCAAAATCGATAAACCGCGATGACGTACTGAATCAGGGTCGGTACGGCACATCAAAAATATGTGCGTCGCATTTTGAGCGTTAGTGGTGTAGATTTTTTGACCCGTAATGATGTATTTATCACCGACGCGTTTTGCGCGGCAGCGAATACCGGCTAGGTCAGTACCACAACCAGGCTCGCTATAGCCCTGACAAAAAATGATTTCACGCTTAATGGCGCCCGGCACAAATTCTTGTTTTTGTGCGGCAGTACCAGCAGACAAGATCGCCGGCGCACCCGTGCCACCGCCTAAGGTAATACCGGTGGCCCGATAAAACTCTTCTTCGATGACAAACTGCGCGGTACGGTCACCACCGGCACCACCGAATTCGGCCGGCCAGCTCCAGGCAAACCAACGCTTCTCGTTAACGGTATCAAAAAAAGCACGAATCGCCGGCCCCCAACCTTCGCCACGCTTACCGGCGGCGTTTTCGGCACGCACTTCGTCAGTGAAATGCTCGGCCAAAAAATCTCGTACGGTTGAGCGCAGTTTTTCTTCTTCGGCACTAAACAAAAAATTCATTGTTGTCTCTTTAGTTAATCAGATAAATCAATTTACTTAACGTTACTCTTTAAGGCCTCTAGGCGCAACGAAGGCGCCCCTTGATCTCACATACTGGCGCCTAGAGCACCTCGTAGACGTCATAAATCGGCCCAGCGGCTTCGCGGCGACCGGTAGCTACACAGATGATTTTATTGAGCCAACTGTATTTTTCTGAGGCAGTTTCAAGCACTGGAGTGGTGCGAAAGTAATACTCGGCGGGGTCAACCTTTTCACCCTTGTTCAAGCGAGCCATCACCTCTTTAGGACCATGGCGCAAACCGCGATAACTCATATAAATCAGTTGATTGTCATCGGTTTCAAGGATGAGGCGCACATCCAACGTCAACACATCATCTGGGCGCATCAGCAACCAGTCGCCACCGGGTGCCGCTTTGACTGTGCCCCGAATGCGATCGCCCTCAAACGTGCCACCCGTCACATTGGCAATTTTTCGTCCCCCCACCGGGGTCTGACCTAGGTCAACAATATTGGGCACTGTTAGAACAATTTGAAAGATATGGCGCGTCTGGATCATGATGGTCTCTTTAACTCTGCTGTATGAAAAGGTTCGAGGGTGTCAATGGCCTCGACTGATTGGTTATTCAAATCCCATTTAAAAAACTTCAAAATGACTTTATCGTTGGTGAAATCTGCCAAGGTAAAGCCATGCTGCTCGATAGGCGCAATCGCCTCGGACATGCTTAAGTGTAACGAAGGTTGAGCACCGATTTTTCGGATTCCGGAGGGCCAACCCGAAGGACGGGTACCAATCGGACCCGTCAGCACCGATACGACTGGGTTTTTTGAGAGGTCGGCCGTACCGCTACGAGTAATGCTACCCAAGCCCAGGGCATGCAGATCGCCGCTGACCGACAAGGGAATTTTGCCTCTCATGGCAGACATTGCGTCAAGCAAGCGATCGTGCTGCTTGAGCCAGCCCTCTTGCCAGTACGGCTTTTTCACGTCAAGAGTGAGCTTACCCTCTTTGCTCAAGACATCGGGATACCATTCGCCCCACTTGCCGGCAGTCCATCCATGCGGGTTTGAGGGGGCATTAATGACGTGGGCGGCATCAGACCGAGCCATACGTTGCTTGAGCCAACTTTCAACCGTATCTTCAACAAAGACAGCACTCGGACCAGCAAGCGTCATTGTCGGGCGCACCGAATACAACAATAGCTCTGCCAGACGACCATACCGCAGGGTGCCAAAACTCTCAGCGACAGAGTCCGCACGCCCCATGACGGCAGCCCCTGGCAACCCAGCTGGGCGTGTCGCATCAGGCAAAAACTCTGGGTAATACATCGACTGCGTCACCCGAGCCATTTGTCGCATAAAAAAGTCAGGTGGAAAGGTGATGATCGCGTCGAAAGCGTCATCATTATCCCAATAGTCATGGTCGTCTTGAATAAAGAAAGTCGGCGTTGAGCGAAACTCGGTTCCGTACACCGGAGCGATCTGCGGACCCGCGGCTTTTTTCAGCAACTGTTCGTTATCGGTACCAAATACTGGGCTCGAGCGCTCGAATGTTCCACCGATCAGGGTTTTGGCCTGCTCTGAACCGCCTGAGTTTTTTGCAGTCAGCGGTGAGCGTAAATCCCAGTAAACGTGGTCGCCGTTTGCAACCGCCGCATGCGGTTTAAACGACAACGCGCGTTTCAGTAAACGATTTCTGATTGCAGCAGGTAAAAATTTCATGGCCTCGTGTCCACCTGCGCAGGTGAACAACAACAAGCGTAAATGGTCGGGCGTACTCGCGGGCGCTGGAAACGTAGCCAACTCCCACGGCTGACAAAGTGGTTTACCGTCTGGTGCCTTCAACGACAACTGGTAAGTGCGCCCAGCCGCCAAGCCGCTTGCGCGAAATTGCCAAAACTCACCCTGGGTGTCTGTCATACGCCCCTCGACAGCAACGCCATCCACCATCAGTCTAGGCGGCGCACTGAGTGCCGACACAAACGAAACTTTAATCAGAAACTCTGAATGATTGGCGGTGGGTAGAAGATGTCTGACTTGACCCGCGTCCCAAGCAGAGGTAACTGCTGGCGCCGACGACTGAGCAAACAATGCGGGTGGTAGCGCTGCCAGCAGTGGGGCTGTGCTGGCGCGCAGAAAATCACGACGTTTCATATTATTCTCGCGCGATATTAAAGCGTTAGCATACTTGCAATTGCTAGTTGCTAAACGCTTTAATCGGGAGAATTGCCTACGATCGTCGGTTCTGGCGATCGTGGCTCAGCGCCGACTAAGAACTACTTTCGCACGGCAACCATGAGCGCGTAATTACCATCTTTAAAATAGCCAAATCTAAAATTCAACGGCTTGATATCATCTCGTTGAGCAAAGGCTTTTGCCAAGTCATGGTGATAACTTGGAAAAGCGTGATGAGCAGTCACGAACTTGCCAAATAGGGCAACTTGATGGGCACGAATCAACGTCGAATAGCTCAGACCTGTTTCATCTTGCACAATCAACGGTGAATGCGTGAGCACTTGATTCGCGATCATGTTGAAACCAACGTTTTGTGGCAAGTGCGAGGCCGCCTTGAACAACACTGGGTTTTTCGTGAGGGTACCAATCAGGGCGAGGTTTTGTGGCGCAGCTTGAAGGCCGGGGTTTGACAGATCAATTTTCAAATAATCGACAACAATCGGCTTACCCTGCTTAGTAGCTTGTATGCGCACCGAGCGCCACCGTGGCGTCTCGGGCGAGAGTTCTTGTAATGAGCCGTCTGCAGCAACTTGCAGCGGTACAACGCGCTCAATTTCAAAACCTTGTAAAGCCAAAAAGCTCACAATAAATGTGCTGGCACCAATATGGGCACGGGTGGAATACAAATATTTTTCGAGATATTCGGTCACGTAAAAACCGTTCTCACCAAAGTGTTGCCATGCTGAGGTCAAGACGCTAAGACTTGGCTCAATGAGCTCGGGGGCAAGGTTGGCCAAATCCAGGGGCCGCTCAGCATTTTGCATGGCCATCATGACGTAGCGCTGTGCCGCCGGAAACAGCTGATGCACCGTCACAAAGTCAGGGCCAGAAAAAGGATAAAACACCGTATCGGAAGTGACAGGCAACTCAGCCAACGCCCATTGCGACATCGGATCTGCAATCTTTTGACTGTAACGCGCCCAATTTACGGTTACCTCTTTGGCAAAAGTCGCCCACCGGGGGCTTTGCGCGAGTGCTGGAGGCAGGCCGGTGACTGGCTGCTGGCCCGCCAACAGAATTGCAGCTGTGCGCACTGCGGCTGCCGTATCTTTCACCTCGGCAGGGGCCGCACCTGCACTACGTGGTGGCTCGGTTGGCTGAACAACCGCGACAGCAGGGCGCATCGGCTCGGCGGGCTGCACAGCCGTGGCCGGGCTACGCGCAGGCTCGGTTGCCTGCGCCACGCCCACCACGGGACGACTCGGCGGTTCGGTCGTCTGCACCGCCACGACGGTACTAGGCGAAGGCTCGATTGCTTGAGACCCGGAAGCGACGCTGGGTGACGGCTCGGTCGCCTGCGACACCACAGCAGGGCCCGTGAACAGCTCGGTCAATTGAGCGCAGCCGATCATCACGAATAAGACTCCAGCAGCGCTCAGCAGACGGGCGAATCTTTGAAATACACGCATAATTTTTCTTTGAATAGATTAAGGCGGCAACGACTTGGGCTAAATTGGCGATGCAGTTTAATCTAAGTCACCCATTTTCGGCATAAACACCATGGATACCCCCTTATTTCGTGCTTCATTTCGGTTTTTGGCTTGTGCGCTCTTAGGGGTACTTGGGCTTGGGTCAGCACAAGCGCAGAACCAGTCCTACCCTAATCGACCGATCAAAATGATTGTGCCCTACCCTGCCGCAGGCAATGCGGACATTACCGGGCGGGTGATTGCCAAAAAACTGGGGACGCTGCTCAACACCGCGGTGATCGTCGAGAATCGCAGTGGCGCTAACGGCATGATCGGCACCGATGCGGTCGTCAAGGCGCCAGCAGATGGCTACACGCTACTGATGGCTGCGAGCGGCCCCATTGTGATTAATCCGGTCCTGTATGCCAAGGTACCCTACGATCCCATCAAAGACTTGCTGCCGATTAGTCAGGTCTTGTCGTTTCAGTATGTATTGGTCGTCTCTGCGACCTCGTCGATCAACACCCTGAACGATGCGGTACTGCAGGGTAAGGCCCAGCCAGGCAAACTCAGCTTTGGCTCAACGGGTATCGGCGGGGGCGGTCACTTAGCCGGAGAAATGTTTTCGATGCTCAGCGGCGCACAGTTTAATCACGTGCCCTACAAAGGCAGCGCACCAGCTCTAGTCGATCTACTAGGTGGTCAACTGGCTTTTACGTTTGATACCGTGTTGACCGCTTCGCCCTTGATACAAGATAAACGCTTAAAAGCCTTTGCGGTGTCAGGTCCTAAGCGTGCGCGCTCGCTACCAACCATCCCCACCATGCAAGAAGAGGGCTTCAAGGACTTTGATATCACGCAATTTGTCGGTCTCTTTGCACCCGCTGGAACCGACGCTGCAATCATCGAACGTCTAAACCAAACTACCCGACTGGCACTGCAAGACGCCGAGGTGATCGAAACGCTGCAGACCAAAGGTGGCAATGATCTGGTGGGTAACTCTGCAGCTGAGTTTGCAGCCCTCATCAAGCGTGAACTGACGATGTACGGCACACTGGTTAAACAGGCCGAAATTAAGGCTGAGTAATTCTATAGGCGGTCTACGTCATGCTATCTCTGGGTTTAGGGTATCGCGCGCTTGTCATTGGTTCAACCGGTACGATCGGGGCTGGCTTTGTCGCTGCATTAAAGCAAGATCCTAATTGCTCGCTAGTCGTTGAGGTTTCAAGACGCGACATGCCCGGCTTCGCTTTAGAAGATGAAGCGAGCTTAGCGGCGGCCGCGACCCAATGCGCGTAGGTGTCATACGGTGCGATGCTGGGATCGAAACCCAAGCCGCGCAGCGAGTACTCGGCAAAGGTGAGCGAGATACCGCCCAGCGCCGCCGCACGGATAAGGATGAGTTCGGTCCATCCATACAGAAACGCCGGCAACCGTCCC
>CALCPT010000365.1 GCA_937897265.1 uncultured Alcaligenaceae bacterium | reverse complement strand
ATGACATAGGGATCATGCAGGTCAACAGTTGGTGGCTGCCGCTTTTAAGAAAGCGATACGGGATTAGCGAAAGCCACTTATTTGAGCCGTGCATGAACATCAACGTGGGTGCGTGGATTCTTGCCCAAGCCGTAAAAAGCATGGGGCCAAATTGGGAAGCAGTAGGGGCTTATAATGCAGGACTCAAAAAAACAAAACGTCGGGACATACTTCGCAAAAAGTATGCTGACAGCATCGCTGCTATCTACGCTCGTAATAACAGGTTGCGCGACACAGCGAGCCGAGACTAGGCCGATAGTTCGTAATCTCGATAGCTTTAGTCTGCCCGCGCAAGCGCGGACAGACCGCTATGCAAGGGTTGTCTATTGTGGGGGCGCTGGCCCCTGGGCATGTTCAAGGCCCACAGAAAAAACCTCAATCCGTTCGGACTCAGCCAATCTTATTGCAGCCAATCTTGTTGCGATGACAGATCCGGTAGCCGATCCAATTCCCGCGCCAGAAGAAGCACCGGTTGTTCAAGCCCCTGAACGGGTTGAAGAGTCGGTGGCCAGTGTTCCTCAAGAAAAAGTCGATCCCATTAAAGATGTTGTGTTCAGAAATATTCTGTTTGGCTTTGCCTCAAGCGCAATTTCTAAGGATGGCAAAGAGGTTCTTGATGCCTATTGGATGAGTTTAAAAAATCGAAAAATCGAATTGGTCGGCTACACCGACAACATCGGGGAGCGTGATCGTAATGAAGAAATTGCCCAATCAAGGGCATTGGCAGTAAAGCAATATCTGATGAGTAAGGGTCTTTATGACTCACAAATACGAATCAGGGGCCGTGGGCTCTGTTGCTACATTGCCAATAATAAATCGGATGAAACTCGCGGGCTTAATAGGCGTGTCGAGATTCATTTGATGGGTGACTGATTTTGGCCAGCCAGTTGCCAGAAGTATTGGGCCTAACAAAAAAGTGGAGAACACTATGACCGCTCTCGCGATCAGCAACAACCCAACAATGGCCTGGGCACAGGCTTTTTATGAAACCAACAAGAAAGCCATTTGGCTGGCCGTTGGCATGCTTGCACTGATGACCCTTTCTATGGGCGTTTTTGCGGCAGCGACAACGGATACCTGGGCGAACTCGGGCTATGACTTCGTGTATGGCATGGCTACAGGTAAGTTCACCCGTGCAATCTGCATCGTTGGCGGCATCGTCGCCACACTGCTTGCAGCTGGTTCGGGTAAGCCGATCATTGCTTTGACAGGTGTTGTTTTGGCGGCTTTCGGCTTCCTTTCGCCAACACTGATTAACGCGATCTTTGGTACTGCCCTGATCTGACGTTCAGGCAGGGTGCTGTTTTTGCAGCACCCACTTTTTCTTCATTTATGACTGAGAATAATCATGAAAAACGAAGACTACCGGATCCCAAGAACGCTAGATGATCCCAAGATGTTTCTGTTTTTCCGGTTCGACACGGCGATGGTTTTCCTGATTGTTTTTATGTTGACCATCGCATTCAGTATCGTTATTGCGCTGCTATTAAGTGTAATGGCAGCGAAGGTTTATATTCAATTAAGAGAAAATGGTGATCGGGGCTTAGTTAAGCATCTGGTCTATTGGTATTTGCCCTCTGAGCTTTGGCTTTCGCCATATTGGCCAAGCGCAGAAAGAGAGTTTGGTGGCCGATAAATGAAAGAGCAAAAGCAGATTGGATTGTTGGCGCGACTCAATGAACGCATGAGTCTTTGGATGCTTATGGCCTTCGGCCAGCTTGTCGTCATTGTGCTTTTAATATTCCTGTGTATCGGAGTAAATCAGCCGCCTAAAACAATCGTTACTCCGCCTGATATGCGACGTTCGTTTTGGATAGAAGGCGAAAAGATGGATCCGAGCTATATGGCGGATATGGCAAAATATTTTGCTTCAGACTTGCTCACCTATAGTCCCGATAACGCGGCGGGTAATTTTGAGAATGTTCTTAAGTATGTTGATCCAAGTTTGAATAACGCTTTACGCCGTCAGCTGATGACAGACTTAGAAGATATTCGCTCCAAATCGAGGTCTTCAGTTTTTTGGATTAAACAAATTAAGGTAGAAAAAGACACGGTTTATGTCATGGGGATTAAGCGGGACATGATGTCAGGAGCCGTTATTGCCGATTCGATTAAGGGTTATAAATTCAGATTTGTGATGAAAAACCGTTTGGTGGTCACGGGTTTTGAAGAAATCAAAGGAATGATGCAGGGCGGCATTGAAGAGTGGATGAGGCTTGAGCAAGGCGCATCTGCGACTGAGCAATCTAATGAAGCAGTAGAGGGGAGCAAGCCGTGATTAAGCGGATCTTAATTGGCGTTCTATCGCTAGCGGTTTCAGGCGCAGCAATGGCTGTGCAAAAGATCAACGTGGAGGATGGGAAAACCTACAAGATCACGGTGGCGCTGACAGAGGCTTCGCGGATTACGGTTGAAAAGGGCCGCATCGTGCGCGCCTGGTCGATGAACACAAACTGGCAGGTGAAAGAGGACAAAGAGGCCGGTGATATTTATATCAAACCGGCTAACTCAAGCCGAAAGGCGTTCTCCTTTTTTGTTCAAGATAATTTCGGCAGCACTTACACAATCGTTGCCGTGCCGACCGATACACCCTCTGAAACGGTTGTTTTGAAACCGGCGAAACGGATCAAAACGACTAAAAGCAACAATGTAAATCAGCCCTACGTTCAGCGCAGCAAAGGCATGATTAAAGACATGGTGAACGGCGAAGAAGGTAATTATGTCGTCACTGAGTTGCACGAAATGGTTCCGTTGTGGAAAGAGGCAGAGATTCATTTAGTGAAGCGTTTTGAGCTCAATGAATTGGTGGGTGAGATCTATCAAATCCGCAATGTGTCTGGCGCTCCGATGATATTCGCAGAACAAGAGTTTGCGAATTTTGGTGAGGGTGTTGTGGCTATTGCGCTTGAGCGTACCGAGGTTTTATCCGGTGATGCCGGCATGCTTTACGTCGTTCGCGGCGACGAATCAAACGGGGGCATGTGATGGAAGACGCACAAGCCACACGCAGAAAGCAGTTCAAGATAATGATTGGTGCGGCAGTCGGCATGGTCGCGATGATTATTGGAGCGCTGTATTGGAATGATCCTGCTCCACCCGTTGATCCAAAGATCGCGCGAGAGAAAGCCGCCTCTGAAGTCATGGTGAATTTTGCAACGCCTGGGAACCAAGTTCGGCCTGAAGACAAATGGATGGCTGATGGGGCGAAGCAAGTTCAAG
>CALCPT010000364.1 GCA_937897265.1 uncultured Alcaligenaceae bacterium | reverse complement strand
GTTCGGGGTTTAAGAAACGCTCGAACAGCAGGTCGTAACGAATGGGATCAAGATCGGTAATCCCAAGCGAATAGGCTACCAGTGAACCGGCGCCAGAACCTCGCCCAGGGCCAACGGGTACACCATTGCTTTTGCCCCAGTTAATAAAATCTTGCACGATCAAAAAGTAGCCAGGAAAACCCATTTTGATAATGGTTTGGCACTCGAGGCTTAGGCGCTCAGAGTATTGCTGCTGCACCTTGGCGCGTTCAGTTGGATCTGGAAACAACTGCGCCATGCGTTTTTCAAGGCCAATCTCTGACAACTGGATGAGGTAATCGTCAAGTGTGACGCCCTCAGGTGTCGGAAAATCTGGTAACTGAGGCTGACCAAGCTCAAGCGTGAGGTTGCAACGCTGTGCAATCGCCACTGAGTTGGCTAGCGCTGAAGGCACATCACTGAATCGCTTGGCCATCTCGTCGGAAGGCAGCAGGTACTGATCCTCAGTAAACCAGCGCGGTCTGCGTGGGTTTGTCAGGATTTGGCCCTCTGAGATGCAAACTCGAGCCTCGTGCGCCCGAAAATCAGAGCGATCCAAAAACTGCACTGGATGCGTTGCCACCACGGGCAAACCCAATTCAGTCGCAATCGATAACGCAGCCTGCGTATAAGACTGATCGGCTTCGGCCTCGGTGCGTTGTAACTCGATGTAGTAAGAATCAGGAAAAGCGACTTGCCACTGGCGTGCGTAAGCGATGGCGGCCTCGCGGTTACCCGCCATCAGCGCCTGACCGACATCACCTGTCCGAGCCCCCGACAAGACGATCAACCCTGATTGCTTAACCAGCCACTCACGCCGCATCTCGGCGCGCCCTCGGTGAGCGTTGGTGAGCCACGCTTGGGTCAACAGTTCGCACAGGGCCAAATACCCCGACTTATTCGAGACTAAAAGCAGCACACGATAGGGTTTTTCGCGATCTTCGTCGTTGGTGAGCCAAACGTCGCAACCCGCAATTGGTTTGACACCCGCGCCACGGGCTGCCTTGTAAAACTTAATCAGACCGAACACGTTCGATAAGTCAGTGAGCGCGACTGCAGGCTGGCCTTGCGCGACCGAGCGCTCGATCAGATCCGAAATTCGCAAAATGCCGTCCACAACCGAAAATTCGGAATGAACACGCAAATGTACAAAAGGCGGCGCTTGAACAACATTATCCATAGTGGGATTGTACCTATTCTGCTGCACAGCAAACCGTTTTTAACAGCGGTTTTTAGCCGCCAACAGTGCCGCTAGCACCAAGGCGTCAACCATCCCTTTGCGGGCATTCAAGGGCGTTGTCAGCAAAAAGCCCAGAAACGGTGTGAATGCGTGCGTTTAACGCTGCATCGCATCAAACGCCTTTTGCAGGCGTTTGGCCGAAACTGGCATCGGGGTGCGTAATTCTTGCGCAAATAAGGCCACCCGCAACTCTTCGAGCAGCCAACGAAACTCGTCAAGCCCGCGATCTGGTGCGCCCTTTAGTGCACTGCGGGCTCGGGCATACTGCGCAAGCAAGGGTGCCATCTCGGCCATCAAACGGGCATCACGCGTTGGGTCGCTGCGTAATTTATCGATGCGCGCAACCACCGCCTTCAGATAACGTGGCATATGAGCGAGTTGGGTTGCGGGGGTACGCGCAATAAAATCAGCCGACACCAGTTGAGACAATTGTGTCTGGATATCCTGATGGGCCGATGCGTTACCTTTTGCCTGAGGCAATTTACGCACAGCAGCAGCCCAAGCCTCGAGGATCGCGCCCGCGGTGCGTGCCACGTCTTGGGCCAGTAAACCAACCTTTGCTTTACCCTCAAGCCGGCGCGCCTCAAAGGTTTGCGCATCAAGTGGCCAAGGTTCGCTTAAGCAGGCACGTTCAATCGCACAATCAATCAACTGATCGCGCAATTGCTCTTGCGTACCAAGGGTAAGGAACAGCATCCCAAGCTTGGTCAAATCGTGTAGGTTTTTTTCTAAAAACTTCACCTGATCACGCAAGGCGATTTTGAACAAGCGTCGTAAGCCGCGTTGATGCGCTTGCTTTGCGGCCTGGGGGTCATCAAACACGTCAAGTGCACAGTTTGCACCACGATCGACCAACGCGGGATAGCCCACAACGGTACTGTTTTTTCGGCGAATTTCTAAGAGCTCAGGCAAGGTACCAAAGCTCCAGTCGGTGATCTCGTCTTGCGACAAGGCGCTCGCAACCTCTTGGTCACGCGTAGCAAGTTGCTGAAAATTGGCTTGCGCCTGCTTGCCAAACTCTGCCTTCAATTGGGCAAGATTGCGCCCAGCCCCCAGCATACGGCCATGTTCATCGATCACCTTAAACGACATAAACAGGTGAGCGGGCAAAGTTTCAGGCTTGAAATCAGTGGGTACGGGGCGCAGCTTCAGTTGTTGCCACATGTCCTGGCTAATGGCCTCGGTGAGCGAGCATCCGGGTGCGGTGAGTTTGTCATACCAGCGCTCGTAAAACCCAGCTGCATACTCAGGCAGAGGCACACAATGTCGGCGTATCTTTTGCGGTAGCGATTTGAGCAGCATGTGAACT
>CALCPT010000363.1 GCA_937897265.1 uncultured Alcaligenaceae bacterium | reverse complement strand
ACGTGGGCCTGATGGACGATGGTGGGTGATTGGTCAGCGTACCCAAACGCCATCAGGTTTAGGGTATGTGCTTGAAAATCGCTTGACGGTTTCGCGGGTGTTTCCTGAGGCGTATCGTGAGATGCGAGTACAGCATGTCGCGTCAAGCTACAAGCGCCTGCTTGAATCGATGACAAGCGCGGCTGCTGCGATTGCGGATGGAGCTCCGCGCTTTGCGCTGTTGACCCCAGGGCCCTACAGTGAAACGTATTTTGAGCATGCGTATCTGGCGCGCTATCTTGGTTTGCCTTTGGTTGAAGGGGCGGACTTGGCGGTGCGCGACGATAAGCTGTATTTGAAAACGATGCATGGCTTGCAACGGATACATGGTTTGTTGCGTCGGTTAGATGATGATTTTTGCGATCCCCTTGAATTGCGCGCCGACTCAAGCTTGGGGGTGCCGGGCTTGTTGCAGGCGATACGTGCAGGCAGCGTGGTGATGGCCAATGCACTTGGCACAAGCTTTTTAGAGTCGCCTGCAGTGCAAGGTTTTTTACCTGCGATCTCAGAATACTTGCTCAATGAGCCTTTAAAAATGCCCTCACTCAATACGTGGTGGTGTGGTGAAATCGCGGCTTGGCAAGATATCGCTCCTGACCTGCACACGCAGGTGATTAAGCCAACCTATGCAACGAACGCAGCGACAAACTTTCAGCCTGCGATCGCGAGTTTGCTTGACCCTGAAGAGCTCGATGCGTGGCGTAAGCGGATTGGTTCGCAGCCTGATATTTATACGACTCAAAGCTATTTACCCTTTTCACAGGCGCCGACTTGGCAGGGCGACGAGATCTCGCCGCGTACGGCGATGTTGCGTGTGTATGCCATTGCGTCTGGAGATGGTGAGTGGCAATTATTGCAAGGGGGTATGACGCGCATTGCAACGGTTGATCCTCATATCGTTTCAATCCAGAGTGGTGGCAGCACCCTTGATACTTGGGTCATGACGGACCAGCAGGTTGACACCTACTCGATGTTGCCTAACCGCACGCGTTTGCCGCGCTGGACAGCAACCGAGCAACTGGTGTCGAGCCGGTCTGCCGAGAGCTTATTTTGGCTGGGACGTTATACCGAACGTTGTGAGTTGATGGTGCGGCTGGCCAAAGAGGCCTTGGTGTTGGTCAGTACGAATCAACAAGACAGTTTGCCAGCCTTAAATGATGCGATCGGGGCGCTCGGTAGGCTGCATGGCTTAATACCCGAGGGCACACCAAGTCTGACAAAATCTGCCTCGGTCTTTGGGCGCACATTGATTGCGCAGTTGATACAAAAGGGTACGCGCGGTTTGCTCGATAATCTTGAGCTGCTTGAATTTTCACTCAAAGCGGTGCGTGATCGTTTGCCGGCAGAGCATGCAGAAATTGCTCAAACCATGAAGCAAATGCTCATGCACAATACGGTTCAGCCAGCGCTGGTTGGCTCGTCTAACGTCAGCAAGCCGCGTGCAAAGCGTTTGGGTCGCCCTGCGCCTCGAAACCCGATTGACACGATCGAGGTGCTCGATGTCATTGGCATACAGCTGGTCGCCTTGGTGGGCTTTCAAGCTGACCGCATGACCCGAGACGTGGGCTGGCATATGTTGGCAGCAGGGCGATTGATTGAGCGCTTGGTTAACCTCAGTGGTATTTTGGTTGCGTTTTTTACGCATGCTGCTGTGTATACGCCCAGAGGCTTTGAAACGCTTCTGGTGCTGTTTGATAGTTCAATTACTTATCGAACACGCTATCAGCGTCAGCAAGATATCCCTGCCTTAATGGATTTGTTGGTTGCCGACGAAACTAATCCTCGGTCGATTAGCTGCATCTTGCAGGCGCTTAAGGGTGAGATCAAGCATTTGCCAAATGGTGATGTGTTGCTTCAAGGACTGCCAGAATTTGATCCACACGAAGACTCGGTGTTGGTGCAAGTTGAAATGGTTCGTACCCTTGGTGTATTTGCCGCGAATGTGTCTGATGAAATCAGCCGGCGGTTTTTTGCGCTGGCTGTTGATAGGCACTTTGCATCATGATCAACATCGAAGTTGAGCACGACTCTCATTACACCTATCAAACCGAGGTTGAACTTGCGCATCACTTAGCGTATTTGCGGCCAAGAAAAACTGACTGGCAAAAGGTTTTATTTACAGAGCTCGAGATTTCGCCAAAGCCCGATTGCCAAACTGAAAACCAAGATGCCTTTGGTAACCATCGCACGTTCTTCACGCTGTCTACGCCTCATGCAGAGTTGTTGGTGCGCTCTCGCTCAGTGGTAACGCTAACAGATCGCTATGCACACTTTGATGCGAGCCAATCAGTCGCATGGGAAGAGGTGCGTGATGCGCTTGCGTATGCGCTCGATCGTCCGTATGTAGCGGCGAGCGAGTTTACATTTTTGAGCCCTTATGTCCCGCGTTTGTTTGAGTTGCGAGCGTACGCAGAACAGTCTTTTGTACCTGGGCGCAACCTTGCCGAGGCGAGTATTGAGTTGTCGTCACGTATTCACAAAGACTTTACCTATTCGCCGACGGCGACTGAGGTACATACGCCTATCCTTGAGGCCTTCAATAAGCGTGCAGGTGTTTGTCAGGATTTTTCACACATACTGATTGGTTGTTTGCGCGCGATGGGGTTAAGCGCGCAATACGTCAGTGGTTATCTGCTGACCAAACCCGCGCCTGGCACCGTGAAGTTACGCGGGGCTGATGCCTCGCATGCGTGGGTGGCGGTATATTGTCCGCAAGCGCCGGGTCAGTGGCTAGAGCTTGATCCAACGAACAATGTTTTGGCGGGCCTCAGTCACGTGCGGCTGGCGGTTGGTCGTGACTTTGGTGACGTGTCACCCTTGCGCGGGGTCATCCGGGGCGGCGGCGATCATCAGCTTGCTGTCGGGGTGACGGTGCAAACGGTCGATGACACCCCTGTGAGTCAGCCGCCTGGCGTGCCAGAGAAAAAGCAGAGTCAAGCGCAAAGCACTGCGACTCAGAGCCAAAGCCAAAGCCAAAGCTAAAGCTAAAGCCAACGCTAAAGCTAAAGCCAACGCTAAAGCTAAAGCTAAAGCTAAAGCTACATCGATTTAGCGTAGCGAGGCCACGTTAAT
>CALCPT010000362.1 GCA_937897265.1 uncultured Alcaligenaceae bacterium | reverse complement strand
GTGCAGGCCGCGCAGCGTGTCGGCCAGCTTCTGCGGCGTGGCCTCGGGCTGCGGCAGGTGCACCGCCGCGCCCTGGCGCGCCATGAACTCGGCGTTGTCGCGCTGGTGCGCGGTGGTGCTGACGATCAGCGGCACCAGCAGCGCCTTGCCGGGCACGGGCGTGAAGCCGCCAAACACGTATTCGCGCTCGTCGGTGATCAACGTATGAAAAAACACGACAAGGTGAAGTCTATCTGTGCCGGGCGCAAACGCTGCACAGGCAGCTGTGTATGATGGCTCGAGGCCCTCGACTTGTTCGGCGGCAGCTTCAATCTCGATGTTTGATAGGTTTGCCCCATTGACGATAATCCCCATCCCCACGCGGCCAAGCATGACCAATTCGCCGTTCGAGATAAAGGCGGCATCACCAGTGTCAAACCAACCATCCTCAACAAACGCTTGGTTGGCTTGCGGGTTGCGATAATAGCCAGGCATGAGACCGGCGCCCCGTAGCTGAAATCTGCCGGCAGTCTCTTCAGGGACGACTTGATTGTGTTCGTCCACAATCCGCATCGACATGCCTGGGATGACGGGACCTAAACTAGCAAACGAAATACAGGTTGAGTCGTTTGGCGCAACATGTCGAATCGCTCCGCTAAGCTGATGACGGTCAATATGCACAAATTTGATTGATTGTCCGGCCGGCGGCAAGTGATAAGAGACCCCTGAACAGGTTTCTGCCATACCGAAGGCTGAAATTAAGCTTTCGCGACGCAAGCCATAAGGGCTAACAGCGTCGAGAAACTCGTTTACCGTCGAATACGCGATGAGTTCACCGGCGCTCAGTAAGCCTTTGACGCATGACAAATCCCATTGCCCACTGCTCTGACCTTTGAGTGCTTTGCTAACTAACGCAAACGCAAAATTAGGTGCCCAGCCATGGGTGACACGATGCTTATCGATCAGATCAAGCCAGCGCAGAGGGCGCGCTAAAACGAATTCTTTTTGTGCGTAGACAAGCTTGCTTCCCTCAAGAACTGGGCTAATGTGATATGCCGAGATATTGCCGATGTGATCAAAAGGTAGCCAACTTAAAATGACATCGCTTTGGTCGCTAGAGCACAAGATGTTAGTGCCGATTGCACGCGATAGTAGATTGCCGTGCGTCAGTTCAACTGCCTTTGATAGCCCGGTGCTGCCAGAGGACAAAACATAAAAGGCGACATCGCTTAGTGTTGCTTGGTATACCGTTTCGATCGGTGCCTGCTGTCGAAGACTTTCAATATTCGCGATGCGAGCGTCTTGCAGTTCAGGAAAGCGGCTCGAGCTGCGTAGGGCCGGCGTGAGCGCCGTAGTCGTACAGATCAGCGGTTGATCTAGTAGTTTCCAAATATGAATCAGCTGCTCAAGCGCGCGGCTT
>CALCPT010000361.1 GCA_937897265.1 uncultured Alcaligenaceae bacterium | reverse complement strand
CACGCTGAAAATACCCAGGTTCTTCAGCGCCACCAACCAGCGGTCCATTTCCCACAGGCGCACGTATTGCTCCAGCCCCACGAACTCTTCGTAGTTGGGCAACATGCGCGAGCCGGTCACAGACAGCACGCCGTTGCCGATGCGAGTGTTGTACGACGCACTGGCAAAACTCGTGGGGGGCCCGACACCGCCCGAGGGCGCAGCACCAGCCTCAGTCGGCAGCAAGCGTTTAAGTAACGCGCGCTTGCGCGACAGTGGTTTTACTTTTAAGTGGCCAGACAGTCGAGAGGGGCACGCTGCGCTGATCGGTGAGTGAGCGGCTATCTTTAGACAGGCTCGCTGTGCTCACGCTTCAGCGTAGCTGACTTCTAGGATATCGAGCTCTTCGACGCCGCCGGGGGTGCGTAGCGTGATGGTGTCACCCACACGCGCTTTGTTCAGCGCTCGCGCAACCGGAGAGATCCAGCTGATTTTGCCGTTCAGCGGCTCAGCTTCATCGACACCGACAATGGTCACACGGCGCTCTAAGCCAGTTTGGTCTGAATACAATACGGTCGCACCAAAAAATACCTGATCACGATTTTGTTGCGCTGCCGGATCAACGATCTCAGCTAATTCAAGTCTCTTGGTTAAAAACCGCATGCGACGATCGATTTCGCGCAAACGTTTTTTGCCGTACAAATAATCACCATTTTCAGAGCGATCACCATTTGAAGCCGCCCACGATACGATCTGCACCATGGCTGGTCGCTCTTCGTTCATCAGCTTGATCAACTCGCTGCGCAACGCAGCATAACCACCCGGCGTCAGATAGTTACGCGTGCCTTTAGGTAACGCAGCCGCTTCGGGAAGCTCGTCGTCATCATCGTTGTCTTGTTCTTTTACGAAGGCTTTATTCATATTTCAAAAAATGTATGTTGTCATTCAGACAGGCATTACAGCAAATCTTTCCAGACCGGCTTTAGGTCGGCTGGCAGTGGCGGCAAGCTACCGAACTCAATTGTGCTTTCTTTCGAGCTATGAAAATCTGAACCACACGAGGCCAGAAAATCATAGTGTCGCGCTACCTGCGCGTACTCTTGATATTGCGGCACAGTGTGGCTACCAGTGATGACTTCAATCGCTTGGCCACCAACGTCTTTAAACGTATCAAATAATGCGCCGAACTGGGTCGGGGTGTAATGATAACGGCCAGGGTGTGCAATCACAGCAACGCCGCCTGCGCCGCGAATCCAACGGACGGCATCGTCAAGTTTGGCCCACTGCATCGGCTCGTGTGCGGGGCCATCGTCGCTTAAGTACTTATCAAAAACGCCTTGTACAGTCGGGCAATGACCAGCCTCAACTAAGAAGCGCGCAAAGTGTGTACGACTGATCAACTCAGGGTTACCTGCAAACGTGAGTGCACCTTCAAAGGCACCGGGCATGCCCAACTTCGCGAAGCGCTCGCCAATACGACGTGCACGCCCTGCTCTGCCTGCGCGAGTATCACGCAAACCCTGTACCAAGGTTGCATCCTGTGGATTGATGCCGAGCCCAACGATATGTACAGTTTGCTTAGCCCAGGTGACAGAAATCTCAACGCCCGATAAATATTGCATGCCGAGTGCTTCGGCTGTTACGCGGGCACGCTGTTGCCCAGACACCTCGTCGTGGTCTGTCAGGGCCCATAACGTCACGCCGCAAGCGTGCGCACGCTCAGCCACCACTTCGGGGCTATAGACGCCATCAGAAATGGTTGAATGACAGTGCAGATCCGCACAAAAAACAGGCGTCTTATTTGGCATATAAAAAATCCGTTACGACCTTGACTTGATCATCAGACATTAGGGTCGGCGCATGGCCGACACCCTTAAACTCGTACGCCTGAGCCTGAGGATTACGCTCGAGCATGTGCTGCAAAGTTTGTTGGGACAATAGGTCGGACTCTGCGCCTCGCACAATCAACATTGGCACTTGCACCGACGAGTAGGCAGACCACAAATACTGCTCACCCTGAACTGCAAGTTCAGGGGTCATGCTCTTAAAGGGCACTGCAAGACCTAAATCGTAGTGCTTGATCCAGCGACCGTTTTGCTCGATGTAGGTATAACGCGTGAGCTCTTCCCACTGTGCCTTAGTATGCGGGCCAAACGACGCTGCAGTCTTTTTGACATACTGAACAGCATCTTGAAAGCTAGCAAACTCTACTGCCTCGCCAACATATTGGCCGATGCGTTCAAGCGATACCGGCTCAAGATGAGGCCCCACGTCATTAAGCACCAGGCGATCTAGACGAACCCCTGTTGAGGGCAAATCTGAGTAGTGCTGGGCGGGGGTCAGCTTTTGCTGTTGCACGCGTGCCAACGCAAGCGCCCCAGCGTACGCCAAGCCAATCAGACCGCCCATTGAGGTACCGACCCAGTGCAACTCAGAGGGTTGTAGGCGGTCAACTAGGTTCACCATGTCGGCAACATACTGAGGTACTGCATAGAACGCTGGGTTTGCCAGTCGATCGGACATCCCGCGCCCAACCACATCAGGACACACCACACGAAAATCTTGCGCCAAACGCTTCGCCAAGATCGCGGGCGAGATGGTCTCGCTGGCGCTGGTCGAGACGAAGCTGGCCAAGGCGTTCCCTGACGTGAGATCGGAAGAGCG
>CALCPT010000360.1 GCA_937897265.1 uncultured Alcaligenaceae bacterium | reverse complement strand
GGATTGCTCAACGAGCAGCAGGCCTTCATCGCCACCCGTCCCTTCCGTGCCCCACACCACACTATCAGTGATGCCGGACTGCTCGGCGGCGGCAGCAATCCTGGCCCTGGCGAAGTCAGCCTCGGCCACAACGGCGTGCTTTTCCTTGATGAATTGCCCGAGTTTCGCCGCAGCACCTTAGAGGTCATGCGCCAACCTTTGGAAGATGGGAAAGTCACCATCGCCCGCGCCGCAGCCACAGCGACCTTTCCCGCGCAGTTCATGCTCGTCGCAGCCATGAACCCATGCCCCTGCGGCTGGTATGGCCATGCTCAAGGGCGCTGCAAGTGCAGGGCAGAGCAGATTGCGTCGTATCAGCAGAGATTATCGGGGCCCGTGATTGATCGAATTGATCTATTCGTTGCACTCACCGCCAGTGATGAGCATTGGCTTGAGTTGGTACCGGGCGAGTCTTCGATAGAGGTTCGCCGACGGGTTGAGGCGGTTAGGCTGCCGCAATTGCAACGGCAAAACACGGTGAATGCTCGTTTGCCTGATAAAGCCTTAGAAGGTTGCTGCGCGATGACCGCAGAGGCTTCTAAACTTTTGGCGAGCACTATTAAAACGCATCATTTGTCGGCCCGTTCGATACAGCGGCTACGCCGCGTCGCACGAACCTGCGCCGATTTGTCGGGCGAGCCTCTGATCGCTTTGCCCCACCTTGCCGAGGCCTTTCAATACCGGCCGGTGTTCTCGGCTGGGTTGCGGTAACTTGGGCGGATGAAGTCAACGTGCAAACTGACAGAATTTGTCATATAATCAAAGGCTTTCCTGCAAAACCTGCAGCGAAAACGTAGTTAAAAGTGGATCTTGGGTTAACAAGACTGACGGTCGATTGGCACCTCAACAGGCAAATCGAGCAAGATGCCAGGCACCTACAGAGCACAATTTAAAGTAAATGGAAATCAAATGCCTAAGATGAAAACCAAGAAAAGTGCTGCAAAGCGCTTTCAGGTTCGCGGCAGCGGATCGATCAAGCGGGGTCAAGCGTTTAAGCGCCACATCCTGACCAAAAAAACCACCAAGACCAAGCGCCAGTTGCGCGGGTCGGCAGCGGTCGATAAAACCAACGTGGCTTCAGTTAAAGCCATGATGCCTTTCGCTTAAGGAGATAAAACATGCCTCGCGTCAAACGTGGTGTAACGGCCAGAGCCCGTCACAAAAAAGTTATCGCCAAAGCTAAAGGTTACCGGGGTCGCCGCGGTAATGTGTTCCGTATTGCCAAGCAAGCAGTCATGCGCGCTGGCCAATATGCCTATCGCGATCGTCGCAATAAAAAGCGTACGTTCCGTGCTCTTTGGATCGCCCGTATCAACGCAGCAGTGCGTGAACACGGCACGACCTACAGCGTGTTTATTGCTGGCCTGAAAAAAGCTTCAATCGAGCTTGACCGCAAAGTCTTGGCCGACATGGCCGTGCATGACAAAGCTGGTTTTGCTGCCGTGTTGAATCAGGCAAAAACAGCGTTGGCTGCCTAAGCACTGAATAGCTGTATCTGTGAACGGGGCCGTTGGGCTCCGTTTGCATTTTAACGATGTGATTTCGCGAAAGTTGTAAGGATGAGTGATATGAGCGATGACCTGATTGAACAGGCCCGTGCGCAATTTGCGGAAGCTTCGGACGCGGCCTCGCTCGAAAACGCGAAAGCGCGTTTTTTAGGCAAACAAGGCTCGCTGACTGAGTTGATGAAGGGGCTGGGCAAGCTTGACCCAGAAGCCAAGCGCACAGAAGGCGCGCGCATCAATGTCATCAAACAACAAGTTGAAGCTTTACTGAATGCAAGGCGTGCCGCCTTGGCTCAGGCCGAGCTTGATAAACGTTTGGCCGCAGAAACCATTGACGTTACCTTGCCTGGCCGTGGTCGTGGCAAGGGCGGTATTCATCCTGTGATTAAAACGTGGCAGCGTGTTGAGGCAATCTTTAGATCGATTGGTTTTGAGGTGGCCGATGGCCCCGAAATTGAAAATGACTGGACAAACTTTACCGCACTCAATAACCCAGAAAATCATCCAGCGCGTTCAATGCAAGATACGTTTTATGCAGACATGAACGATGCGAACGGCTTACCGTTACTGCTGCGCACGCACACTAGCCCCATGCAGGTGCGCTATGCGCGTATGAACAAGCCTCCTATTAAAGTGATTGCGCCTGGTCGCACCTATCGTGTGGACAGCGATGCTACGCATTCGCCAATGTTTCATCAGGTTGAGGGCCTTTGGATTGCAGAGAGCGTTTCCTTTGCCGATCTCAAGGGTGTTTATACAAACTTCCTGAGATGTTTTTTCGAAACGAATGATCTTGAGTTGCGTTTTAGACCGTCATTCTTTCCATTCACCGAGCCCTCGGCCGAAGTCGACATCTGGTTCCCGAACAAGAAGGGCGGCGCCGGCTGGGTGGAGTGGGGCGGCTGCGGGATGGTCAACCCCAATGTTCTTCGGGCCGCCGGAATCGACCCGGAGGTCTACTCCGGCTTCGCCTTCGGCTGCGGCTTGGTGCAGTTGCTTGGACGCCGTGACCTCGCCATCGGCGCGGCCCTTCATCGCCGCCAATCCCCCGCCCACGGTGCCGCGCCGACGCTTCGTGCTCGCCTCCATGGTGCTGGCAGCGCTGGCGTCGTTTGCCGTGGGCACCTTCGAGGTCGGATTCGCGCTTTTCGGCGGGCAGACCCTCGGCCTGAGCGGAGACCGCCACGCCGTTGTCGGTATGCAGGTGGATCACGAAATGGGCGTCGGGCCGCGCCGCGTGGACCGCCGAATGGATCGTGAAGCCGGCCGGATTGATCAGCACCTGGCGGTCCTCGAGGATGTTCGCCTCCATATCGACCCGCACCAGGGCCGAGGCGGTCATCTCGCCGAACAGCATGCCGTAGGGGTTGATCAGGAACTGCGGCTCCTCGGTCGGCAGACGCGCGGAGATGTGGGTGAAGATCAGGTCGTCCCAGCCGTGCAGCGCCACAAGGCGATAGAGCGCGGCCAGGTCGACGCGCGTGCGCCACTCGGCCTCGCTGACCTGGCTCTTGAGGCTCCGCAGCGGCTCGCTATTGGCCATCACGCCCTCCTGAACGCCATTCAACTGAGAGCAGACCTTAAGCGCCCGCCCGTCAAGCGTCAGCGCACGCGGGGGATGGAGTCC
>CALCPT010000359.1 GCA_937897265.1 uncultured Alcaligenaceae bacterium | reverse complement strand
CGCCCGGGCCGGGCACTGACCGCGGCGGCCCAAAAATCAACGATTGTGGCGCTTGACCCAGTTGTCGTGCCGTCAACGAAAATGAACGTGCAGCATCCGTCATGCTAGTCGACAACATGCTCACCTCAGGCAAAGTCGACGCACGCAACTGCGCCGCGATATCTTGAATACTTTTTAAACTTTGGGCTGCTTGATGCATCGGCCCGTACGGCGCGTTAAGCAACTTAATCGTTTCTTGCGACGACACCGCAAGCTTACCGATCTCGCCCACGGCAAGATCCACCCGCTTAGTAGTCTCGACCAAGCGATCAATCATTTCAGGTATTTTTTTTAAGCCTGGATCCATCACGCTGACCGAATGCTTAATTTGATCTGAAACAAGCGCCACGTTCTGCAAGCTTTTTTGTAAAGCTGCAATGTTTTCATCACTGGCGAGCTTTTCAATTTGCACCAAAATACGATCGATTGCCGGTAAGGCTGCGGTGGTCTGCATCGACAAGCGTTCTAGAAAACTTGGGCGAATTGGAATCAATTGCAAATCAGCTGCCGAAGACACCAGCAGTTTGCTAGATTTACCATCGTCGCGCAGCTCAATATTTGAAATCCCGGTCACGCCTGCGGTCACGATCTCAGCCCAACTTGACTCAGTCAAGGGGGTTTTAGGATCGACGCCAATCAAAATACGTACCTGCCCCGGCTTGCCGGGCATAAAACGCAACGAGTTCACTCGACCGACCGGTACGCCTTGATAACGTACTGCCGACTGCACCGACAGCCCCGTGACCGGAGAGGTTGCAACAAGCTCATAGGGCACCAAGGGGATATTTTGTTTACTCACCCAGATCGCACCAATGGCACCTGCAGCAATCAACAACAGCGTAAACAAGCCCGCTATCAAAGCGTGGCTACGGTTTTCCATGATTTACCCCCTCGGCCTCATGGCCTCCAAGCGCCCGCTCGCCGCGTTCACCATGAAAAAATGCTTCGATGAAAGGATGTTGTGTTTGCATCACCTTTTCAAGTGACCCCTCAACTAGCACCTTCTTTTCAGCTAACACGGCCACTCGCGTGGCCAACGCTCCAATCGTATCCAAGTCATGCGTCACCATGACCACAGTAAAACCCAGTTCGCGGTGCAAGACGCGGATTAAATCCACAAACTCATCCGAACGCTGCGGATCAAGTCCCGCCGTGGGCTCATCCAAAAATAGCAATTCAGGATCGAGTGCCAGCGCCCGGGCTAGCGCCACGCGTTTAATCATGCCGCCCGACAATTCTGAGGGCATCAAGGCCGCATCGCGAGGGGTTAACCCCATCCAGCTTAAGCGCATGAGCACCACATCACGAATCAGATCTTCTGGCAGATGATGCACTTCGCGCAAAGGCAACGCAATGTTGTCAAACACCGGAAGTGCCGAAAACAACGCCCCAGCTTGAAACAGCATACCCCAGCGGTGTGTCAGCGCAATACGCTCAGCCCCAACATAATCGTGCACGGGCCGACCAAACACCTCAACCACGCCACTGCGCGGTCGATCTAAGCCCAAAATCTGCCGTAGCAGCGTGGTTTTTCCTGAGCCCGAACCACCTACCAAGGCCAAAATTTCTTTTGGAAATATCTTTAAATTTAAGTGCTCATGCACAACGTGCGAGCCAAACGCCGTGGTCAGGTCTTGCACATCGATTAGCGGTGTTGCCGCCTTGCTGTTGAGCGGCACCTCGTTTGGTTGTGCAAGGGCAGCGCTTGTACTCATAGTTTCATCTCGTTAAAGAGAATCGCGTACAAAGCATCGATCAAAATCACCCCAGTGATAGACGTGACCACCGACGCGGTCGTGCCTCGCCCCAAGCTTTCAGTGTTGGGCTCAATCTGCAAACCAAAATGACAAGCTGCTAGCGCAATCCAACCACCAAAGGTCACGCCTTTAATCACGCTGATCCAATAATTAGTTAGCCCGATGGCATCGGGTAAGCGATCAAAGAACCAAGTGACCGACAAGCCTAACTGCCACTTTGCCGCGAGCATCCCGCCCAATAAGGCAATTGCGTCGGTCCATAACACCAGCAGGGGCATGGCAATCGCCAACGCGATCACACGGGGCATAATCAAGCGTTGGCCGTGCGAGATCCCCATCACCTGCATCGCGTCGAGTTCTTGAGTCACACGCATGACGCCAATTTGCGCAGTAATGGATGAGCCCGACCGCCCCGCCACCAAGATCGCGGCGAGCACCGGGCCGAGCTCACGCACCGTGGCAACTCCCAGCAGCTTGACGATGAACTGACCCGCCCCGAATACGGCGAGTTGTTGTGCCGATAAATACGACAACACAACGCCAATTAAAAAGCCCACCAAGGCGGTGATACCGAGTGCTTGTGCACCGACCCGAAAGATTTGCGCAGAAATCTCTCGCCACGGGCCGCGTGCGGGACGTGCAAGTAACAGGCCAAGATTGATGACCAAGCCACCTAGCAGCAACAGCAACTCCCGGCCGTGATTCGCAGCAACATAGAGGCCGTGCCCGATCGCAATTATCCAGCCGTACCACTGAACCGCTTGAGGAGCAGGCGCCGCTGCGATCGGGTGCTGCGCCAAAACATCGAATAAGGCTTGCTGACTAGGACTCAGAACCGTACCTGGCGGGATCGCTTGCCCCCAGGCCTGCCAAAGCAATTGTGCCCCCACCGCATCAAGCTTTTGGATGCCGGACAGATCCCAACCCATACCGCTTTTTACCTGAGTCAAGGCCTGGCGACGCGCCAACACGGCGCCGCGCGCCGAAAGCTGTTGTACGTTCCAGTCACCCGCGAGCCGGCAAATCGCGCCGTCGCTCACGACGGTCTGAAGCGCTGCAGAGTTAGCTGACAGAGGGTCGGGCAAAGCTTGGATCCTAAAAATAACGGGTTTGCAGAAGGGCAAGGGCACTCACCCCATCTTAGACGATCACCATGACCTCAGCGCATACGTTGGTAAGATGATTCTTATGACAGACCTGACTGACACCAAACACAGCGCTGAGTTCCTGACCCCGGCAACTTTTGTCGAGCGGTTAAGCTCGGCGCTGCCTGATTTTGGCTCAATTCTATGGGAGCAAGAGACCGGGTCTTCAAACGACGATCTCAGCCAGCGACTCAAGCGCGAGTCGGCCCACGCCATGCCCTGGCTCTTGGGCGCCCACACGCAAGGTGCCGCCCGAGGCCGCGCCGCGCGCCCTTGGCAGAACAGAGCGGGCGACTCTTTGATGTTTTCATGCGCCTTTGCGCCTGACATCCCGCTTGCACAACTACCGGGTGTGTCGCCGGCGCTGGGCGTAGCAACCTGTTTAGCACTCAGACAGCTCTTTGCACCATTGATTGGGCAAAACGCTTGCCACACACTAGCCCTCAAATGGCCCAATGACCTGCAATGGGGTTCGGGCAAACTTGCTGGGATTTTGGTCGAAACTGCACAACGACCTGGTAACCGGCACCCCTGTCTGGTAGTGGGCATTGGTCTTAATTTACGAGGTGCCCGAGCACTGTCATTGGACTTGGCACGCGATATTGCGGATGTTTCTGAGATATTGGCTGGCGCATCACACACCGCTGGCACAGACGCCGCGGCTCTTTGCCCCAGCAGCATCGTAGCGGCGATTGCCCTTGCTTGGAAAAAGGCCTTAGACGCGTACGCCGCCACAGGTTATGCTGCCTTTCAGGATTTGTATCAATCAGTCGACGTGCTTGCCTCAGAGCCTGTCGACATTGTGGATCAGGGGCGCCTCTTGCATACAGGCATCGCGCAAGGCACTGATTCAAGCGGCCGACTGCTTGTACGAACCGATTCTGCGGTGGTACCCATTATGGTGGGAGACGTCTCCGTTCGACGCCAACCCGCCTCTGGGCCTGCCGCAACACTCAAGGGCACTCGATGATCGTATTGCTTGACGTTGGAAACAGTCGCATCAAACTCGGTTGGCACCATCCTACAATGGGGCGCGAGGCGGCTGTACACGCGATGGCGCTAAGCCCGCTCACACAGCTCCCCGATGCGTTACGCAAATGGCTCAGCACGCTGCCGGTTCAACCGCGTGAAGCCCGCGGCGTGAACGTTGCAGGGCATGTGGTTGCACAATTGATCGAACAGGCTCTGGCAGAGGCCGGCTGCCCAATTCAATGGATCTTACCCACGCCAGAACACTTGGGTGTACGCAACACCTACGACAAACCCTCACAATTAGGCGCCGATCGTTGGGCCGCACTGTTAGGGTTGGCGGGACACTTTCAAGACGCTCAAGCACCGCTCGTACTCGCAACTTTCGGCACAGCCACCACCATCGATACACTGAGCCCAGACAAAGTGTTCAAGGGCGGCCTCATTTTGCCCGGCCCTGCGCTGATGCGTCAGTCTTTAGCGCAAGGCACCGCCAATTTGCCACTGGCCAGTGGTGCAACAACCGAATATCCAACCCATACGCTTCAAGCGATCGCCACCGGCGTTGTCGCGGCGCAAGCCGGTGCCGTTTGGCGCCAATGCGATATCGCTCAAAAATATTTTGGAGTCGCCCCGATACTTTGCGTAAGTGGTGGAGGCTGGCCCGAGGTCGAAGCCGAAGTACGCCGCATGCACGCAGGCTTAAAAATAGAATTTATCGCCAACCCTGTGCTAGATGGACTCGCGCGCATGAGTTAGGTTGAAGCGTCAACGATCTCCCTGATTGAAGGGTATCCAACACAACTTTTGCCTGTTTAACGTTCAAACTTATTTTCGTCGTCCTTTTCAATTTGTCATTTTTAAATAGTGAATCGAGCCATGTCACAACAACAGCCACAAGAGCGTACACGCCTCACCGTTAGCCAAGCACGCGAACTCGCCGAAGCGGTGGTTCGCAAAATGGATTACTCAGTCGAAGACTCTGCTGTCATCGCCGAGCACATCATTGATGCAGCGCTGTGCGGTTATGAGTACTCGGGTCTGCCCAAGCTACTGGATGCCATCGAGAGTAAGCGCAACCTGCGACCCAGAGATCGGAAGAGCGTCGTGTAGGGAAAGAGTGTCTTCGCC
>CALCPT010000358.1 GCA_937897265.1 uncultured Alcaligenaceae bacterium | reverse complement strand
AGAAAGCGTCAAGGTACTGAGCGACTGGCTCGGTAGAATGCGATCATAAAGTTGCAACATCAGCAACGGGAATGCCAAGCCCAACAGGTTGATCACGATCCCAGCTGCGATCACCGTCGCACGAGATTGCTTAAAGGTACTCAGCCGAGAGACCTGATGATCTAGATCATGCACACTAGCCACGGCGATCCTCTTTCAAGCATCGATCTTCTTTATCAGCCACTCCACCACCGAGTGATTTATATAAATCAACCGCAGCCTTGAGTTGGTCACGACGCGCTGTGATAATGGCGTCTTCAGATGCTAGGACAGTCTGCTCAATTGTTAGCAACTGCACAAAGTCAATCGCGCCTCGCTCGAGTAACTTACGCGTATTACCCGCGAGCTGTTGAGCCTGATCGCGACTAATCGCCAGAGCTTGATGCCTTAGCTTTGTCGTTTCAAGTCCATTTAGGGCGTCTTCTACGTCACGCAACGCCGCCTGTACGGTGCTTGCGTAGGCCTCAAGTAATTCAAAATTTCTTGCGCGCGTTGCACGAATATCTGCATCACGCCGACCACCATCAAAGATATTTTGCAGCAGGTTACTGGTGATATTAAAAAAGAAACTTTGAGGGCTCAAGATTGATGACAAATAGTAACTACCCATCCCGCTTTGCCCCGACAACGAAAATGCGGGTAATAAACTCGCCCGCGCAGCGTACAGGTCAGCCTGCGCAGACAACAGGCTCGCTTCAGCCGCTTTGATATCAGGGCGTCGACATAACAGCTCAGACGGTAGACCCGCGCTCAAATCCACACGCTTGAACGCATCGATAGAATTCGCCTGTATCTTTAGCGTACCCGGCACAAGTCCCTGCAATTGCGCCAAGCGGTTAAGTTCTCGCACACGTTGTCCGTTTAACAGCGACAAATTCGCCTGAGTGTTTTTTTCAAGAATCAGCTGCTGCGCTAAGTCGATCACCGTTGAATCGCCTCGATTCACTCGGCGGGCGATACCCTCGCGAACTTTGGTGATTGAATTTAAATTTCGCGTCCCCACCGCTAGACGCTCAGTGAGTGAGACAACCGAAAAGTAGGTGGACACAACATCCGCTGCTAATAACAAGGCAACGCTATCGCGCGCGAACTGACTCACGCGCGATTTTTGGTAGGCCGACTCGGTATTGAAGCCCAACTTGCCCCAGAGATCGACCTCGTAATTCACTCTTAAGCCACCCTGATAAACCTCTTGCGTACGCCAAGCTTCAGTGGTCGGGGCCGTCGCTACTCCATTCCATGGCCCCTGATTTTGGTACCCCGCCACCCCATCAATCGTCGGGCTTTGCAGGGCGCGAACGGCATCAGCCTGAGCACCCGACTGCGCGACGCGCGCGATCGCCGCCTGCAGATCGTAATTATTCTTAAACGCATTTTCGACAAAACCATTGAGCTCAGGGCTCCCAAAGCTCAGCCACCACTTTTCAGGGACTGCGGGTAACGTCAACGCTTCGTTCGACTCTGCATACGCACCAGGCATCCACTTCACATACGCAGGGCCTGCGGGTGCATCACCGTCTTTAATAATCGGTTTCGAGCAGCCAACTAGCAATAAAGCCATGCACGCTCCCGCCAGACACCTGAGCTGATCGCGCATGCCGAACCATTGAAGAAAATGCGTCACCGCAGGAAATTTTGGTAGGGATGGCACTTGTTCCAGTATTAAGGGACTAAAAGCTACAAGAGAGCATCATCACCGTTCGGGTAAGTAGTTGTCTAGTCGATCATTATGTTTCGCTGCACAATTGCTTAACTTACCCGCCGATTGCATTTTTAGGCGAAACCTGCAAGCTAAGTGCTCTTAAAACTGCAGTGGCTGATTACACAAGCCCAGGCCAAAAAAGCCAAGGCACTCTTAAATGACTAGATGCTCAAAAGGCCGTCTATGACGCCAAGGCATTCTTAAAGTGCCGATTGATTTTGGCACTAATGTAATCACCCGCGTTAACTGGTTGGTATTTTTTGCCTTGGGTCGCGTCCACACAGGTCGGGATGCAATCGATCATGGCATCGGGGTTAGGTTGATGAAAAAATACCAACGACAGACGGCGACTACTCAAAACCTGCCCAGGACTTGGGTTGGCCACGCGATGCACGGTCGATACCCAGCGATCATTGGTCCATTGCGCCATCATGTCGCCAATATTCACCACAAAGGTGCCTGGCTCAACGCTCACGTCCTGCCAGTTCCCATTTTTTGTGCGAATCTGCAATCCGCCAGGTGCTGCGGTGGGTGCAACAATGGTCAAAGTCCCGTAATCAGTATGTGGCCCTGCCCGTAACTGACCTGGCAAGGCGGGCTCGGTCTGGGCGGGGTAATGATTCAGCGCTAGCGAAGCCATACTGTGATCCACTTTCGGCTCAAACCAATCACGCTCTAAATTCAGAGCCAACGCGAACAGACCGAGTAAGTCTTGTGCGAGTTGATTGGCTTGTTGATAGTAAGACTGCATCAGCGCCGCAAACTCGAGCGGTCTCGCTGGCCAGATGTTAGGCGCATAGGCGGTCTGACCGTACTGCGCCAGCAGACTCTCCGAAAACTGGGCAACGGGCCCAATCCGATAGCGCTCAAAGAGATCAGCGGGTGCTCGACGATCTTGCTTTAAATCGCTCGCATCCATCGAGTAAGACAGCCCAAGTTCTGCCAGACCCGTGTAGCCTCGGTTAGCAAACTTAACGGCCTTGACTGCATTTTTCTCATGCAAGGGCAAATCAAAAAACTCAAGCGCTGCACTCTGAGCCAGTTTCACGAACTCTTGTGTGATCCGAGTGCCTTTTACGCAAAGAAAGCCTATCTCACATAAGGCCTGATCAACTTGGCACAACAATTGCTTTAAATCGTGTGTCGAACCCGCTGCCTCGTAATAAGGCGAAAGGTCAAGCAAAGGAATCTGCTGCATCTTGATGGTGCTCCTGTCGTGAAAAGGGCTAGCCCACAGTCGAGATAGCCGAGTGTCTCAGCTAAGCCGTCAATTGCGACTCGCTGAGCCCCGCACTAGAGCCAAGCAAATTTCGTGCCGACATCGCTTGACGCAATGACTACTTAACCGTTGAATTTATAAGGATCTTGCTATGAAACATTCACGACTGATTCGCCTTGGTGCAGCACTGTCCACCCTCGTGGCGCTTAGCCTGAGCCCAAGCGCTCAAGCCGCTGATCTGAAGATTGGTCTGGTCGCAGCGCTCACAGGACAATCCGCGCAGTCAGGCGAGGCCATTACCCGAGGCTTAACAATTGCAATCGACGAAATTAACGCTAAAGGTGGCGTACTTGGTCAAAAGCTTGTCTTGGTTAAGCGCGACGATGAATCAAGCCCACCTAAAGGCGTCACAGCGGCACGCGAACTGATCTCAAGTGAAAAAGTCGTCGCCTTATTTGGCGGCATCGATACACCTGTCTCCTTGGCGATTGTGCCAATTGCCAATCAAAACAAAAAGCCCTTTATCGGCGTTTGGGCAGCTGGCACCAACATCACAAAAAATGGAGCCTCGCCTAACTATGTGTTTCGCGTCTCAGCGCAAGACGACCTCGTTGACATCGCCTTAATTAAATATGCGATGAGCACATACAACGCGAAGAAGCCTGGTCTGGTTTTGGTGAATAACCCTTGGGGCGAGTCTAACGAAAAAGGTCTCAAAGCCGCCGCAGCCGCTGCCAATCTTCCAATCGCTGGGGTCGAGAAGATCGAGCAAACAGATATCGACATGACCCCACAATTGAATCGCCTAAAAAGCGCCGGTGCCGACACCATCATTCTGGTCGCCAATGCTGGGCCCGGTGCTCAAATGATGAAGTCGCGTGAACGCATGGGTTGGTCTGTGCCAGTCGTATCTCATTGGGGGATTTCGGGCGGGCGTTTTGACGAACTTGTAGGACCCACTGCCGGTGACGTTCACTTTATTCAGACCTATAGCTTCTTTTCACCACCAACTCCAGTGTCTGAAAAAATCATGGCTGAGTTATCGAAGCGCTATGGGGTGAAAACTGCAGCAGATATCATTGCCCCGGTCGGTACGGCAAATGCCTACGATGCAATGCACCTGCTGGCACTCGCCCTTGAAAAAGCAAAAAGTACAGACGGTGAAGCTATCCGTGTCGCGCTTGAGCAACTGGAGTCTTATCAAGGCCTCATCAAAACGTATCAAAAGCCTTTTGCGAACACAGCCCATGAAGCACTTGCACCTGAAGACTATGTGATGGTGCGCTACAGCGCGGGCAAAATCGTACCCGTGAAATAACGTAATGGGCTTGCAAGAATATCTCTCTGCGCTGATCACCGGTGCAGGCATCGGCAGCATGTATGGCCTAGTCGCTCTAGGCTACTACACAACATATGCCGTGTCGCGCACCGTGAATTTTGCACAAGGTGCGTCGTTGATGCTTGGTGCTGTTATCACCTTTACGCTCAGCAGCCAATGGCACTGGCCGACTTGGCTGGCGGTGTTGGTTGCGCTGAGCTGCTGCGGCCTATGGGGCTATTTCGTCGAAGTGATCGCTGTGCGCCCCTTCGTGAAAAGGGGTTCAGATGCCTGGCTCATGGCAACTGTGGCCTTAGGTCTGATTCTTGAGAATATCGTGCTCTTTAGCTTTGGCAAAGACCCCAGAGGCCAGAGTTCGTCTCTGCTGCAACAGGGTTTTGATTTAGGTGGACTGCGTCTAAATACCCTGCAAGTGTTAATACCGTTAATAGGCTTTGGACTCGCCCTACTGCTGACGCTGGCGATGCGCCTCACCGCTACCGGAAAATCACTGCTAGCCATCGCGCAAAATCGTAGCGCCGCGGGGCTGATGGGCATCGATTCAGAAAAAATGATCGGTTTAGCTTTTGCACTGGCCGGTGTATTTGCTGGAATTGCAGGCATCTTAATTGCACCGCTCTACACAGTCTCGGCAGGGATGGGAACGGTGTTTGGGATCAAAGCCTTTGCTGCAGCGATCTTAGGAGGTATCGAAAGTGCGGCAGGCGTAATGGTTGGTGGATTGATTTTGGGCATTCTT
>CALCPT010000357.1 GCA_937897265.1 uncultured Alcaligenaceae bacterium | reverse complement strand
ACCACGTCGCTTGCGCCACCGGCTGCCAACGGGACGATTAATTTGACAGGCTTAGTGGGATAGGTGTCTTGCGCCATCACTGCGCCGGCCATACCAAGCAGGAAGACCAAACCAGAAGTGAACCGTTTGAATTTCTGTAAATACATTTTTTTATCTCACCGTTTGAGTTGCCAACTTTAGGCTTTCAGAACCCGTCTGAAACGACTACCACAATGGTATTTGAGTCAAGCAAAAACCCTCATTGCCTGCACCGCCATCACTGACACGTTAGATCACCAAGCGAGCGCGCAAATCAGCGATCTGCGCATCGCTGTAACCGAACTCACGCATCACTTCTTCTGTTTCGCCGCCGCGTGCAGGAGTGGCCGAGCGGATTTCGCTTGGCGTGCGTGATAACCCAACTGGTTGACCCACTACTTCGATGTCACCGAGTTCTGGATGATGCACTGGCGTTGCGATCCCTAAGTGACGGGTCTGCGCATCGGCAAAAACCTGATCCATCGTATAAATCGGGCCACACGCAACGCTGGCCGCTTCAAAGCGTTCGATCCAGTCTTGCGTTGGACGGGTGCGGGTAATGGCGCCCAACTCTTGATTCAGCGCCACACGATTGTTCGAGCGCAGCTTACCTGTTTTGTATTCTTCTTTAGCCAACAAATACTCGGCGCCGACCGCTTTACATAGTCTCTCCCACATCTGCTGAGCACCCGCCCCTGCAATATTGATATGGCCATCGGCCGTTGGAAATACGCCCGTCGGGATCGAAGTTGGGTGATCGTTACCGGCCTGCTCTGGGATCTCTTTATTGATCAACCAGCGCGCCGCCTGAAAGTCGAGCATGCCAATCATTGACTCGAGCAAAGACGTTTGAACCCACTGCCCCTTACCCGACTCTTCACGCTCAAGCAACGCCGTCAAAACGCCTAGCGCACAAAACAAACCAGTGGCCGAGTCGGCCACCGCAATGCCAGCACGCACCGGTCCTTGACCAGGTAAGCCAGTAATCGCCATCAAGCCGCCCATGCCTTGCACGATCTGATCGTAACCAGGGCGCTTGGCGTAAGGACCATCTTGTCCAAAACCAGAAATGCTCGCGTATACCAAACCAGGGTTCGTTTTGCTCAAACTCTCGTAATCGATGCCAAGCCTGAATTTCACATCTGGGCGAAAATTTTCGATGATGACATCGGCTTGATCCGCCATCTTTTTAAAGATGGCAATCCCTTCTGCCTCTTTTAAGTTGAGCGTCAAGCTGCGCTTATTACGATGCAAGTTTTGAAAGTCCGGCCCCAGGCGACTATCGCCCCAGCCGTCACTCACGCCTAGGGCCTCGGGTGTTTCGATCTTAATGACATCGGCGCCCCAGTCCGCGAGCTGACGCACCGCCGTCGGGCCCGAGCGCAAGCGTGTCAGATCGAGCACTTTGAAACGAGCCAGTGGGCCTCTGCGCGTTGTTGTCATGTTTATTTCCTCATTGATTTTTGTGTTTGAGCCACCGCACCCCAGCGCTTGTAGTCGTGCTCGATCATGGCTGCGAATTCTGCTGGAGTCCCTGTCAAGATTTCAAAACCAGCCGCGATCAAATTTTGTTGTACGTCAGGCATCGCCAAAATGGCATTGATATGCTTGTTTAAGAGCTGTACGACCGCGTCGGGCGTTCCCTTCGGAGCAACGATGCCGTACCAGCCATTTGCGACAAATTCCGGGAAGCCCGCTTCGGCTGCGCTTGGCACATTGGGTAATGCCGCGGCGCGTCTGTTACCTGTCACTGCCAAGGCTTTCAGTTTGCCCGCATTCAATAAAGGGATTGCTGAGGGTAAGCTCGCTACCATGACGTCGATGTCGCCACGCGCCAGCTCAACCACCGCAGTCGTTGCATTTTTATACGGGATATACAACATCTGGGTCTTAAGCAGGGTCTGAAACAACACCCCGATCAGTTCAGTCTGGGACGAAGTCGAGGCAAAGGTCGCTCCACCCTTTTTTTGTTTTGCAAACTGCGCGAACTCTTGCAGATTTTGGTACGGTGAAGCTGGGTATGTCACCATCAGATAGGGTTGATTCACCCCTACCGCCACAGCGACAAAATCCTTGAGTGGCTCGTAGCCAATATCGGCGTAGACAAACGGATTCACCGCCATCGTACTGACAAAGGCGATCGTCAGGGTGTAACCATCGGGCGCCGCCTTTGCTCCATACGTAGTACCAATCCCGCCTTGGGCTCCGGGCTTATTTTCAACCACTACAGATTGGTTCAGCACCTCAGCCAATTTTTGGGCCATGATGCGAGCAAAGGCATCCGTACCGCCACCTGCGGCGTTTGGCACAACCAACCGGATTGGGCGCTCGGGATACGCATACGCCGCCATGGCGCTTGCCGCGAGCAAAAGACCACCCAACGCGAGCACGCTCATACGCTGCAGTCGTGCAAACAAGTATTTCAACTTTTTGTCTCCTATGGACTGATATCCATGACTTTTTTTGAGCGCCATCTGAGCGGCGCTTGTGTGCTGACATTTTCACAAACGCCAATGAGTAGCATACCTGAGCGCGGGTGGTTCTGCACCAAGTTCAACAAGCTTGGGCAGCGGCTCACCCGAGGAGCCGCAACAGGATCCGTAACGGTCCGCCGTAGTGCATCCAAGGGCCCGCGCACGACAACTCAACAGGTTCGAACGACAACAACGTAGAATAACGAACATAGTTTGCGAGCCCTCAGCACGGGCTGGCGTTTCGCTTAACCTGAAGCGCTATTTTCATCAAGGATTTTCGATATGACTGCCACGGCGACTTCAACCGAACCCACGACCCCTGCCCTGAGTGTCTCGGGGCGCATCGCGACCATTCGTCTGCGTAATCCCGCCTACGCGAATCGTCTGAGTCCAAGCGATTTAGCGGTGATCGCCGAGCACCTTGCTACGGTCAACGCCAACCCCGAAGTATTGGTTTTAAAGTTTATCGCCGATGGCAAATACTTCTGCAGCGGCTATGACATCTCATCTCTCGCCGCCGATACCGCACCCTCGTCGACATACTTTGGTGACACGGTTGACTTGATTGAACAGGCACGCCCTGTCACGATCGCGGCCATTAATGGCGGCGTGTATGGCGGCGGCACTGACCTCAGCCTCGCCTGTGATTTCAGAGTTGGCGTACCGAGCGCCAACATGTTTATGCCAGCGGCAAAGCTCGGGCTGCACTTTTACCCCGGTGGCATGGTTCGCTACATCACCCGCTTGGGCTTAAATAATGCCAAAAGGCTATTTTTGA
>CALCPT010000356.1 GCA_937897265.1 uncultured Alcaligenaceae bacterium | reverse complement strand
CCTTTGGTGGCGATGCCGCATCAAGTCTTGCTCGAGATGGGCCCGCAACCGCTTCCCAAGATTCTTGATCACATTTCAAAACGCTTAAACCTTAATTGGCGTTTCCATAACGGAGCAATCGAGTTCTATCGAACGCAAACGCAAGTGTTTGACGTCAGATCTTTAACGTTATCCGCTCAGGCTGACGCACGTCTCGGTAGAGGTGCTAACACTAAGGCAGGAGGCTTTGACAGTACTTCGAGCACCTCGCTCAAGAGCACCGAGCAACATACGCTTGAGGCAATCAAGTCACGCCTTGAACCCCTGTTAACTCGTGCGGGTGTCGTTGCCGCACAGCCTGGCGCGTCGAGTTCTTTGATTGTGACCGATACGCCCGAGGCACTGCAGGCCATCAGTCGGTTTATCGAACGCGAAAACCGCACGTTGACACGCCGCGTTCGCTTAATTTTTGAAGAGATCTCTCTCCAAACGCACGAAGATTTAGAGTTTGGTCTCGATTGGGATGCATTGTTTACGCAAGGTAACTTTGCTGCGGCGTTGTCTGCTCCGGTTGCAGGCGCTGGGGTCGGAGTGGCTCGGGCCGCACTTGACGCGGCTCACGGCCCGATGCAGTCCTCTAAGCTCATTTTGAGTGCTTTGGCCAAGTACGGCACAGTCGTGCGCCACGTATCAATGCCGGTGCTTACGCTCAATAGGCGCCCCGTGACTCACGCCATTCGAACAACGTTTTCGTATGTCGATCAAGTGAAAGCGTCTGGCGCTGGCGCATCGGGCGTACCGGGGGCGGGTGGTGGCTTGCCCTCAATGTCGGTCAGCCAAAAAGAAGAAACAGTTGGCTCTTTTTTGACTCTTGTGCCAGATGCTCAAGATGACGGGCAGATCCTGCTGTCGGTTGCCTATGACAACACGGTTGCGCAACCACTCAAAACACTCACGATTGGTGAGCAGGGCAGTCGCATGCAGATTAAGCAAATCACCATCGATGGTAATGGCACCGTGCAGCAAGTTGCATTGCGGCCTGGGCAACCAATGTTGGTGTCTGGTTTTGAACAGCGGCAAGGTGAGGCAGAGCGAGCCCGATTAAGTGCTGAGGCGCCGATCGCCTTCGGTGGAAGCGACCGCGTCAAACATAGCAAGACCATTACGCTGATTGTGATGACCGCTCAAGTAGAAGAGGGCTTTTAATGTGAAAACCTCAACTGAGCGCTCGCCAGCACCTCGCGTCAAACCGCCTGAAAAGACAGTGGTGGTGCGCAATGCCTTTGGTCAACCGGTAATTTTTGGTATGGATTGGTCTGCTGTAGTGGGCGGCCAAGCCGCGAAATTAGCTAGAAAGCGTGCGAGTCTCGCGCGCGCCACACACTATTTGCTGATTGGCGCGCCCGCCATGACGGTTGGGTGCGTGCAGCTCGAGCGGCAATATTTTGCTCAGTCTTGCGGCATCTATTCAGCCGCTGCACTATTTGCGGTGGCTTACCCTAGCGCAGCGGTGGCGTGTGTTGTGCGTTTTGAAGAGGGCGGCTGCTGGATGGTGGCGTCGCACTCTGGTTCGATCATCTCTGCAACTGACCGTTGGTTTGCCAATAGTCAAGCGGCTCTTGAGGCGCTGAATGCTATCCGCCTGCGCTTTCCAAATCTAGTGGTGCATGAAGAGTTCGTGGCAAATTCGATGCGCCTGCCAGTTTGGCTCAATGAAAAATGCTCAGAGCACGCGCGTTTATCTGCTCATCAGGCGGCTCGCCTAGGAAGCGGGTTTCGCGCTACGGCTCTGGTGTTGATCATCGCGATTAGCCTGTGGATCAAATTGGTTGCGCAAAGGTCTGATGAGGGTGCCGCCGTCACTCAGGCCCACCCCAGTCAGCGCTGGCTTGAGGCGATAGGACAATTTTCCCAGCAGCATCCGGTACATGCATTTGCCGACTTAATGCAGGTGATGGCTGCTTGGCGTCGCGTACCGTTTGATCCTGCGGGTTGGCAACTATTACGCGTGCAGTGCGAGCCCGTGGCGATTGATTGGTCGTGTGCGGCGCATTATCGTCGTCAACATCGCTTTGCACTCAATCAGCATCTTCAGGCCGTCAAGCCTAGTGAGTGGGAGTTTCATGCCGTCGCGCTTGATCGCGCCATCTTGACTTGGAGCCTGGTGCGCGCCGCGCAAACCTTGGATTTTTCTCAGGAGCCTTTGCGCGTTGACTGGATGACGAGCTTGCAGCGGTTGAGCCCAATGTTTGAACACATTCAACTTGGGCTGGCCGCCAAGCTATCAATTAATGCGCCGGTTGATTCGCAAGGCCGTGTATTTGAGCGACCTGCAGATTTGCCAAATTGGCAGAAACGCTCTCTTGCCTTGAAAGGGCCGCTACGGGCAATGACTGCGCTGCAGGAGTTGACCGCACCCGTACGCTGGCGAAGCGCAACGCTTGAGGTCGGAAATATTTCAGGGCAAGACCTCACCCGTAGTGCCTTGGTCGTACAACTGATCGGAGACCTGTTTGAACACATCCCATAATAAGTCTATGAGCTCTCTTGAGTGGCTGTTGTGTGTCGCCGTGGCATTGCTGTTAACCGGCAGCACAGTTTTCGCACGCGAAAATATCTCTCATCAATCGACGGTTGATGAGTTGTTACAACTTGATTCGCAAGCTGCGTTATTGACCGCTAAAAAAAATATTTTCGGGGTCACGCAGCAGCTTCACGTTGGCTCTGACGCAGATGTTTTCCCTAACTGGTTCGGCTGGACTAACGATTGGCAGTGGGACCAGCACGCAGTTGAATGGCTTTGATCTGGAGCTGAATTCCACCCCGCTGTCGGGCACGCCCATCCTGGCGATGAATGCGGGGATCAGTGGCACGGGTAACATTATCAAGTCCGGGCCCGGGCTCGTCACCCTGGGCGGCACGGGGACTTCCAGTAATAGTTACACTGGCACTACCACCGTATCCCGGGG
>CALCPT010000355.1 GCA_937897265.1 uncultured Alcaligenaceae bacterium | reverse complement strand
CGATCTGGCCTGTTTGACTCTGGTGATGGCGATGCTTCGCTGACACTTGGTCTGTACGCAGAACAGGCATACCTGGATTACGCTGTCTCGGTTGTGCGCGGACGCGCCCTGCCTGATGTAGGCGACGGTCAAAAACCTGTTCAGCGCCGGATCTTGTATGCCATGCAGGCGATGGGTCTGCAGTCAGGCGCAAAACCCGTGAAATCCGCGCGCGTGGTCGGTGATGTACTTGGTAAATATCACCCGCATGGTGACCAGGCCGCCTATGACGCCTTGGTGCGTATGGCGCAACAGTTCACCTTACGTTATCCCCTGATCGATGGTCAGGGTAACTTTGGTTCACGCGATGGTGATAACGCGGCGGCGATGCGTTACACCGAGGCACGACTGACACCTTTTGCTCGCCTACTGCTCGACGAGCTCGACGAGGGCACGGTTGACTTTGTACCCAACTACGACGGCAGCCATCAAGAGCCTGATATGTTGCCCGCGCGGCTTCCTGTCATGCTGCTCAATGGTGCCTCGGGCATTGCAGTTGGGATGGCCACCGAAATCCCCTCGCACAATCTGCGTGAGATCGGGCAAGCTTGCGTTGCGCTGCTCAAACAACCCAATTTGTCTGATGCTGCCCTGTTTGAAATGGTGCCCGGGCCTGACTTTGCGGGTGGCGGACAAATCATTACAGCGGCCGCAGACATTGCACAAATTTATCAAACGGGTCGTGGCTCGATCAAAGCACGCGCCCGCTGGCAGTTTGAAGAGATGGCCCGCGGTCAGTGGCAATTGGTTGTGCATGAGCTGCCCCCGGGAGCCTCGTGCCAAAAAGTCCTCGAAGAGATCGAAGACCTGACCAATCCAAAGGTCAAAACGGGTAAAAAAGCACTCACGCCTGAGCAGCAGCAAACAAAGGCTCAGATGCTGGGCCTACTCGATGCGGTGCGTGACGAGTCCGGTAAAGATGCCGCGGTGCGTCTGGTATTCGAGCCCAAGACTTCACGCATTGATCGCGACGAGTTGGTCAACACCTTGCTGGCGCAAACCAGTATGGAAACCAGCGTCTCGATGAACTTGGTGTGTATTGGCACAGACAAGCGTCCGCGTCAGAAAGGCTTGCGTCAGGCGTTGCTCGAGTGGCTTGACTTTCGTACGAGTACGGTCTTGCGCCGTACTCAATACCGCTACGACAAGGTGACAGATCGCATCCACGTGCTCGAAGGTCGCATGCTGGTCTATCTCAACGTCGATGAGGTTATTAAAACGATTCGCGAGTCTGATGAGCCACGCCCAGCGCTGATGCAGCGTTTCGCGTTGACTGAACGCCAGGCCGACGATATTCTCGACATGCGTTTACGTCAGTTGGCGCGTCTTGAGGGTTTCAAAATTGAACAAGAGCTCGCTGACAAGCGCGCCGAGCAAGCCAAACTCAAAGAACTCATCGAGCAGCCAACAGCACTTAAGCGCACGGTCGTAAAAGAGATCGAAGCCGACATCAAGACATATGGTGATGAACGTCGTACGCTGATTAAGACAGCCGAGCGTGCGGTGCTTGAGGTCAAAATTGTTGATGAGCCCGTGACGGTCATTGTGTCGCAAAAGGGGTGGCTACGTGCCCGACAAGGTCACGGACATGACGCGACGCAGTTTTCATTTAAAGCCGGTGACGATTGTTACGGCATCTTTGAGTGTCGCAGCACAGATACCCTGATCGCTTTTGGTGACAACGGGCGGGTGTACTCAGTGCCTGTCACAACGTTGCCCTCAGCGCGTGGCGATGGCGCGCCTGTGACGTCGATGATTGACCTTGAGGCGGGCTCACGCATCGAACATATGGTGGCTGCACAGGCAGATTCTGCCTGGTTGTTGACCACACAGCAGGGTTTTGGCTTTATCACCAAAATTTCAGACATGACGAGTCGGCAGCGTGCTGGCAAACAGTTTGTCACTCTTGAGCCCAAAGACGGTTTGCTGCGCCCAGTGCCGATGTTTGCGCAGGCCGAACGCGTCGCGTTCTTGTCGTCTCGCGGTCGCATGCTGTTAATCGAAGTTGCTGAAATCAAGTCTTTGGCTTCGGGCGGGCGAGGTACGATTTTGATGGGCCTTGATGCGCCAGATATCTTGGCCCAGACGGTGCCGGTTTCAAAGGCTGGCTTGCGCGTCACTGGAACCTACCGTAATAAACAAGTCGAAGACGTCTTGTCGGGTGCTGAACTGGGCTCGTACCTGTCAAAACGCGCCAGAAAAGGCAAATTATTAGCCGTTCGCAGTAAAGGACCAGTACTTTCGCCGGTTCTTTAAAAGTAGAATCCTGCAGTATTGTTCGTCGGCGGCATCGTGTCACACCGGTGCCACTTACAAGAAGTCACGTTTTACGTAGTTCTGTTGTTGAGCGGTACCGTCTTTCTTGACTCATTTTTAGGTTAAAGCGATTATGTCGTTTCAAATTACGATTCAGCCCAGTCAACATCAATTTGCGGCAGACGCCGATAAAAGCGTGCTGGATGCTGCCTTGGCAGCCGGCATTGTGTTGCCCTATAGCTGCCGCAGTGGGGCCTGCTCAACGTGTAAGGCCAAGGTGTTGTCAGGCTCGGTCGAGGCGGGGTCAAGCCCCGCTCAAATTCTGAGTGCTGATGAAATTGAAGCGGGCTTTACTTTGCTCTGCCAGGCTCGTGCAACCTCTGACCTTGTGATTGAGTCGCGTGAATTACGCTTAGCCTCTGACATTCAGATTCGCAAGATTCCCTCGCGCGTGACAACGATTCAACGGCCCACAGCAGATGTGGCGGTGTTGACGTTGCAACTACCGGCAACTGAAACGTTTCGTTTTCATGCCGGGCAATACATCGAAGTGATTCTTAAAGATGGCAAGCGACGCAGCTACTCAATGGCCAATGCCCCGCACTCGGCCAGCGCTCTTGAGCTGCATATTCGTCATCTGCAAGGTGGTTTGT
>CALCPT010000354.1 GCA_937897265.1 uncultured Alcaligenaceae bacterium | reverse complement strand
TTCCCACGGCAGCGGAAACAGGATTAAAGGATTTTGAAGTGTCGTCACAGTTGGATTTTATGGCGCCAACAAATACCCCACCGAGCGTCTTAGAATTACTCTCTAATGAAATCTGCGCAATTGCGCGTACCGAACAATTCAAAGAATTTTGTAATAAACAAATCATGACCGTCGAGGTCGTCGGGCATACAGAGTTGCTGCCCGAGATGGAGCGTGAGAACATACGGTGGAAACGTATCGTTGAACTCTCGCGCGGAGCCTAGTGGCATAGTCAGGTTGTGCGGTCAGCAGCAAGTGTTAAGCCTGTCACAGGTGTCAAGCCAACCGCAGCATCCAGTTTCGTGTATCGGTTGTTTTTCCATACTGGATATCAAGCAGTTGCTTGCGTAAGGCAAGGGTGACCGGCCCCGCGGCTGCACTGTCATGGCCATACGAAAACGCTTCACTTTTTAAGGCACTAATCGGAAAAATCAGTGCAGCAGTGCCACAGGCGAAGAGTTCAGTGATTTGCCTTGACGCGAGGCCATCACGAACTTCGGTGAGGCTGATCGGGCGCTCTTGAACTGTGCGCCCCTCTGCACGAGCAAGCTCAATAACGCTGGCGCGCGTCACGCCAGGCAAGATGCTGTCTGATAATGCTGGGGTCACTAAGTTGCCGTCTTGTTGAACGATAAAAATATTCATACCGCCTAGTTCTTCAAGATATTGGCCGTGTTCAGAATCGAGAAATAGCACTTGTGGACAGCCATTTTTGCGCGCCTCTTTCAGTGGCGCGAGCGAGCCGGCATAATTTCCGGCACATTTGGCATAGCCAGTGCCACCCCGTGCAGCACGTGTGCGTTGGGTAGAGACCCAAATCGGTACAGGGGTGACACCGCTCGAAAAGTAGGGCCCCGCTGGGCTACCAATTACGTAGTAAGCGACCTGATCTGCACCACGCACGCTCAACGAGTTTTCATTGGCGATCATGAAAGGGCGAAGGTAAAGGCTACTTTCGATGGCGCTCGGCACCCAGTCGCCATCAAGTTGTACCAACTCTTTAAGCGACTGAATGAAGACATCATGCGGGAGTTCTGGTAAACCAAGTCGTTCAGCTGAATCACTGAAACGCTTAGCATTGACGTCAGGGCGAAAGGTCCAGATGGAGCCGTCTGCATGACGATAGGCTTTGAGGCCTTCAAACACGGCCTGGGCGTAGTGCAGAACCAGCGAGGCTGGGTCAAGCGTCAAAGGTGCATAAGGCTTGCCACGCGCCCCATGCCAGCCCTGTTCTGCATCCCAGTCAATAGCCACCATGTGATCCGAATAGTATTTGCCAAACCCTGGGTTTTCTAAGACGGCTTTGCGTTCGGCGAGAGGGGTTGGACGCGTGGATTGAGTGCGTGTAAACGCAAGGGGTGTGTGTTGTGGCATAAAAGATGTGGCTCTAATTGAGGCTGAGGCGACAAACAGGCATGAGTGCACCTGAGGGCGTTCAAATACGCGTTGAAGGGTTCATTGCCCTCTGTGAGGGTTATACCGCGCTTTCGACCGCTTTGCATTTGCCAAGTCGCCTAAAAACCTAATACAAAGTGGGATCGTGCTGATTCGCGCAAAAAGCTAGCGCTTGTCGCGCGCTCTTATCGACTGCACCTAAGACTTTCTGCAAAAACATGCTCATTTTTCGGTTATCGAAGTGTTTGATGGTCGCGCTAGCGTCGGCCTGCATCCTTTCTTACGCTCAGTTCGCTTTAGCAGCTTATCCAGATAAGTCGCTTCGCTTGATTGCACCGTTTGCACCAGGTGGTGGCACAGATCAAATGGCTCGTGCGCTGGGTGCGGGCTTAGCTAAAGTGCTTGGGCAAACGGTCGTGATTGAGAATAAGCCCGGCGCAGGCACAGTGATCGGGATGGATCTTGTGGCGAGAAGTGCCCCTGATGGCTATACCCTCGTTTTGGCAACGTTTGCGCACGCAGTAAACAGTACTCTGCAATCAAAATTGCCCTATGACAGTGATCGAGCGTTCGCCCCTGTCGCTTTGATTGCGCGTGGGCCCAATGTGCTGGTCGTGCGACATGAAAGCCCTTTTCAGTCAGTCAAAGAGATCGTGGCTGCAGCGACCAGTCAACCAGGTAGGTTGACCTATGCCTCGCAAGGCAATGGCACCTCAGCCCATTTGGCTGGTGAAATGTTTCAAAATTTGGGCAAAATCGAGTTGACACATATCCCGTATCGAGGCGCTAGTCTTGCGCTGACCGATTTGTTGGGAGGACAAGTTGATTTGTTCATTGGTACCGCTGCCGGCGTATCGCCTTTGATCGCGAGTGGTAAATTACGCGCCATCGCGGTGACTAGCCCAATGCCCTCTAGCGCCTTCGAGGGGATTGCAACAGTGGCTGCAACCTTGCCTGGTTACGCGGTTGAGAGTTGGTATGGCGTGTATGCACCGGCGGGCACCCCTGCATCGATTATTGCTTCGCTCAACGCCGCAATTCGGCAGACCGTGCAAAATCCAGATTTTATTAAGAAGATCGAAAATGAAGGGCTAATGATTGCAGTGGGTGAACCCTCAGAGCTTGAGCAATACGTACAAGCAGAAAAAAGTCGCTGGAAGACAATCATCCTCGAAAACAAGATTCAGGTTCAGTGAGTTCGGTAGGCTCAGGGTGTTCATTGTCTTCAGTGCCTTCTGTGGGTTCCTGAACCACAATGATTTTGCTGAGTTCAACGACTGATCACCTTGAGTGATGACCTGCTGACCGATCGAAGTAGATTCGATGAACGCAAAAAATGAATAACGAGCAGTTGATTAAAATAACGCTACAAGATAAGGCAACATAATGGATTACAAACTCCTTGAAATGGCAGTTGAGTCAGGTATTGCAACGATCACTTTTAACCGCCCAGATAAGCGCAACGCGATGAGCGATGACATGCGCTCTGAGTTCATCCACGCGCTTGAGCGAACCGCCTCTGATAAAGGGATTCGTGCCTTGGTGATTACGGGGGCTGGTAAAGGATTTTGTGCCGGGGGTGATATTGCCCAGTACCCCGATTTCCGATTCGATGCCCCAGCCTTGCGGCATTTTCATGAAGTCGAGGTGTGGGGCGCCCTGCAGGCCATGCTGGAGCGCATTCATGGCAAATACGGCGCGATCCGGGTGCTGGTGAACAATGCCGGCCGGGACGACCGGCATTCGCTCGACGAACTGACGCCCGAGTACTGGGACAACTGCCTGAACCTGAACCTGCGCCACCAGGTATTTGCGACACAGATCGTTGCCCGGCAGCTCAAGGCCGCCAAGGCCAGCGGCTCCATCATCAACATGGGCAGCATCAGCTGGATGCGCGGGCGGCCTAACCTGATCGGCTACACCACGTCCAAGGCGGCGATCTCCGGCATGACGCGCAGCCTGGCGCGCGAGCTGGGTGAGTTCGGCATCCGCGTGAATGCGCTGGTGCCTGGCGCCATCGTCACCGAGCGGCAGACGAATCTGTGGCGCAACCCGGAAGAAGACAAGAAGTTCATCGAGCTGCAATGCCTGAAGTTCCGCCTGGAGTCAATCCAGATGGGGCACTCAATGGTCAAGTTATTTAAGCAATGGCAGGGGGGGGCTGTGCTGCAGGAGTTAACTGATTTGAACTGGGTTTACCCCTCTGCGCACGCAGCATTATCAGCAGTATCAGGTATTGATGAGCAGATGGCTCTCACGGCGTATCTCTGGAGTTGGGTAGAGAATCAGAGCATAGCCGCAGTAAAGATTATCCCTTTAGGCCAGATTGACGGACA
>CALCPT010000353.1 GCA_937897265.1 uncultured Alcaligenaceae bacterium | reverse complement strand
TTTGCAACAGTATTAAACATGATGCCTCCGGTGGTTAGAATTTAGAATTTCACAACGTAGCCAGGCCCATCAATCAGTGGGTATTTAGCAAACAAGCCTTCGTCAATCTCTAGCCCAATCCCAGGCTTATCTAGCGGTTCAACGCAACCATCTGCGCCAATCTCAAAGGTGGTGCCAAACATATCGCGCAGGGGATTAAAGTGCGACACGCAAGCCTCAAAGTAGCCTGAGTTTTCAATCGCCGCCATAAAGTGAATGGTGGCAGCATGGTTGATGCCAGTGGCTGAGCTGTGGGTATGCATGGGGATACGATAGGCTGAGGCCATAGCTGCAATAGCTAAGCCCTCGGTGATGCCGCCGCATTTTGATAAGTCAGGTTGCCAGATCTGTACCGCACCCGCTTCGCGTAATTGCGCAAATTCAAAACGACCATAATGGTTTTCGCCAGCAGCGATCGGTACAAGCGAGGTAATTTTTGCGGCTTCGCGGTATGACGAAAAATCGTTACAGGCGAACGGCTCTTCAAGCCAACCTGCTTTAATCTCTGCTAGCACTGGCAACACGCGACGCACGTCGGCTAAGGTGTAGGCAGTATTGGCATCAGTCAAAATATCAATATCGTCGCCCAACACTTTGCGCACGTGCAATACACGTTCAATGTCGGCCTTGGCACTATCGCCTAGCCTGAGCTTGATTGCTTTGTAGCCCCGTGCCACATACTCTTGGGCTTCTTCTGCCAGAGACTCTTTGGGTTGATAGCCTAAAGAGATGCCGCCAGCGTAGGCAGGTAAACGACGCTTGCTGCCGCCTAGCAATTCGTACAAAGGCATCTTGGCGGCTTTGCCGCGAATATCCCAGAGCGCCATGTCAATGCCCGATAAGCCTAGTGAGGCGCCAGAGCCGACCCCATGGCTTGAAAGCTGCATACGGTGCACACGCTTCCAGACCCCAATTACGTCAGTCGCTTTCATCCCGATCAGCATGGGGGCGAGCGTATTGTGAATCAGGCTGACCACGGCCCCCGGGCTGCGACCCGGATGGGCTTCGCCGTAACCCGTAATGCCTTCAGACGTTTCGACTCGCACAATGATCGTGTCGCGTTTGGTCGTGCTGCCAATCCCCATCGTGACGGTCTTGCCCTGGTCGAGTCGAAAGGACAGGGGAATTGCAGTGATTGCGGTGATTTTCAAGGATTGTCTCGTGTCAATGTTGTTTGATCAGGATTATGGCCGATTTTGGTTGGGATGACACGCCTGGCTTGGCTCGCTTCGTTATTAGACGATTAGGGCGGGTTTATAGCCATTTTTAGCAGGCTCATGTAAGTGTTTGTAAGAGTTTGGCCCAAGCTATTGCGTTTGACTTTGCGGCAGTTCAAAGTAGAGACTGCAGGCGGTCCAGCCTAAAGACTCAATGTTGAAGGATGCACGATGACTATGTTTAATTCTTTGGCCTACGCCACAAAACTGGTGAATACGGGCCTGCCTCGCGCGCAGGCTGAAGTTCATGCACAAGAATTGCAAGAGGTCCTTGAACGAGAGTGCGGCCAGTATGCGACTAAGGCTGATTTAAAACAGCTGCAAGCGGCGCTTGAGCGAGAGTGCGGGCAGTACGCAACCAAGGCTGATTTAATTGTGTTGGGTAGCGAGGTGAAGGCTGAGATCAAACAGCTCGAAGAGAAAACCGATCGGCTCGAGGTTAAGACAGATCGCCTTGAGGCCAAGATTGATGGCTGCATAGCTGAATTTGTTGGTTTGCGTGCTGACGTCAAAGTGCTTACAAGTTCGCACAAGGTTGTTCTTTGGATTAGCGGAGGAGTCGCAACCATGTGTCTGAGCGTTTTTGGCTTGATGATTACTACGCTCTGGCCCTCTTTGAAGTAACCGCGCATCAGCCTTACAAGGTCATGAAATCACCCTTTATTTTTTTAGGAAGCTTTGTGAGTATGTTTAATTCTTTCTCCTATGCCACAAAACTTGTTAACGCTGGCCTGCCTCGCGCGCAGGCAGAGGTTCATGCGCAAGAGTTGCAAGAAGTGCTTGAACGAGAGCATGAGCAATACGCAACCAAGGCTGATTTGATCCTGTTGAGTCAAGAGGTGAAGGCTGAAATCGCCGACTTAAAAATCACCCTGGAGGCAAAGATTGACGACTGCAAAGCTGAATTTTCTAGTTTGCGTGCTGACGTAGCGGTACTGACAAATTCGCACAAGTTTGTTCTTTGGATTGGCGGAGGCGTCGCGACCATGGCCCTGAGCGTCTTTGGCCTGTTTATCTCAACGCTCTTGCCCTCTTTGAAGTAAATGGGCGCGGCTGTGTATAATTTGCCTCTTGGATTCGTCCAACACTCCAATCGGTCGTTTCAAACGCGCCTCAGATTGGGCGGTTAGCTCAGTGGTAGAGCACTGCCTTCACACGGCAGGGGTCACAAGTTCGAACCTTGTACCGCCCACCAAAATAATCAGGCTCTACCCCATTAACGGGGGATGAGCAGTAATCAATAAAATCAACCAGCAAGGAAACCCAACTTCTTTTGGTGAGTTGATGTGTGGATTTTTTTGTCTGTCGGTTACGATTCTAGTTAATCCCAGTGTTAGGGCTAAATCGGATCGCTAATCAGTCTTGGCACTAGTTTGTGCGATCGATCTGATCGATCGCAGGTAACCCAGCGACTGTATGATTTAGCGTTGATAGCGGTTTCCGGCAGGGGCGGATATGAGGAAATTACTGTTCGGACTTTTTTTGAGCTTAGTTGCCTCGGCGACATCGGCTCAGTGGGTGTTTGTGGGTGAAAATACCTCGCGAGATAAATCTTATGCCGACCCAGCGACTAAAAGACGAACCGGCAATGTCGTCAGAATGTGGGTATTGACCGACTATTCAAAGCCTGGAGTCATCGATGGCAAGGTCAGCCTTTCTGATAGGGTCTATACGCAATACGACTGCGCTGAGAGAACCTCGCAGATTTTACAACTGGCTTTTTTTTCGGGAAAAATGCTCTCAGGTGAACTCTTAGGCTCTGACACCAAGTTGAGAAGTAGAGACTTCATCGCGCCGGGCACTATGGCTGAGGCGCAGCTCAATTTTGCCTGTAAATAAACTTTGGATGCTCCAAAGGTCATAGGTGAATTTACTTTAACAATTCTTGGCTCTTCTTTGCTGCCAACAGGATTTGCAACATTTACTGAGAGTTTGTAATCGCTGGGTGCGCCACTCACCAATTCATATGTTGCTTTAAAATCTGTAGCTGTTATTGAAAAGGGAGTTAAATTCTTTCCGGATTGTAATTTTCCATATGAAATAACATCATATGAAGTTGGAGTATTAACAAATCTCTCTCCAACATTAATAATTGCATCACCTTTCATTCCATAGAGCGATCCGATTGCAACACCAACTAAAATTAAAATAAGTGATAAATGAAAGAGCAAGTTACCTGTTTCTCGCATGTAACCCTTCTCAGCTGAAATTGAATTCTCATCTCTGCGAATCCGGAATCGATTCTTTCGTAACCAAGCTTCGGCGCTGTCGAGAGTGCCTCCAGAAACTTCGGAATGGAATTCCATACGGTTTAAATTTTTGGGAGTTAAAGTAGGAATTGCGCGGATTCCCTTTAAGTGTTCGTAGGTTCTTGGTAAAACGCAGCCGATAAGTGAGATAAACAGCAAAATGTAAATTGCGCTAAACCAAGGCGAACTGTAGACATCAAAGATTTGGAGCTGATCTAGAAACTTTGCAGTGCCCGGATTGCTCTTAAAGTAATCACTGACAGCT
>CALCPT010000352.1 GCA_937897265.1 uncultured Alcaligenaceae bacterium | reverse complement strand
TGGACTTTAACAATATCTTTTTTTTGTTGCGTCGACAAAAATCTAAATTGCAATAATTCTTTTAACAACTTGAGTAGGTGCCCGTAATGCGCCTGCGCCAGCAACTGGATTTGCTGCTGACTGACTTGCGCCCCATACACGCGAGTTAAGTTGTCCAAAATGACCTGGCGCCGGTAAGGCAGCCAGCGATACAAAAAGCGCCCTCCACGACTTGGCTGAATGACCTTGGGTACACGCAGCGCAACTGCAGTCGCCGACAGGGGTGTATGCGTGAGCGACAACTTGATTTCGGCCACCAAATGCAGGCCTAATACGATTTGCGCTGCAGGACTCGCGATCACCTGCGGCGCACCATACGGATCACGCACGACCGAAAAATCCATCGCCGTAATGGTATTGAGTGCAGTCTCACGAGGAAAGAGTTTTAAACAAGCTTCTTTCGCGGCAAAGCGTGCCGCGAGGCTAGCAATACGCCCTGCCCCCTCTCCTGCATCGCTTAGTTCTTGAGGAGAAAATAACTTTTCGAGATCGCCAGGCATGGCCTCAACCAAGCGGGCAATGCGAGCAATTTCGACCGTATCGACCGCGCAGCCATCAGGCAGCGAGTCGGGCTGAACAGTCGATGCAGCCACTCTATTGAATCGCGCGTAGCAATAACGCGCCGTTAGTGCCCGCAAAGCCACGACACACCACCAACACGACATCACTACGTGATGCACGTGTCTGCTTCGACACATTGAGCCCCTTGCATGACTCGGCAAGGTGATCGAGAGTCGCAATCCCCGGCACCACCTTGCGCCGACACGCCTCGAGTCCGACTGCGACATCCAATATGCCTGCGGCCGCAAAAAGATGCCCAACCGACCATTTAAAGCCAGTCACAGGCGGCATATCAGAACCAAACACCCTGAGTAAGGCAGCAGCCTCAGAGGCATCAGATTCTTGCGTCCCGTTACCATGCGCCACAATCATGCCAACATCGGCAGGCTTCAGTTTCGCATCGTCTAAGGCCAATTCAATCGCCCGACTCAGCCCGTCGCCATCCGAGCGAATGCAAAACAAGCCTTCGCCTTCAGCGGCATCGCCACCACCCAGATATTCGCCCAATATCGCCGCACCGCGCGCCTGCGCTGAGGCCTCGGTTTCAAGGACAAGCGACGCCGCACCTTCGCCCAACAAGCAACCATCGTGCCGCTGATCGAAGGGTCGCAGTAAATCTTTACCAATTAAACCGACTCTATCAAGATACAACAGGGTTTGCGGCTCGATCGGGGCATCGTGGCCCACTGCCACAACGCGCTCGGCATCGCCTTCCCGCAAGGCCCAGGCACTTTCAATTACCGACAAAATTCCGCTTGAGGTGTGATTGGTAATGCAACCGTTCGGTCCTTTGAGCTGATGGCGAATACTGATATGGCAAAGCACATTATTGGGCAACGACTTGAGCAACCACATTGGGTTGACCATATTCGATAATTCGCGACCAAACCCATTCAGATCATTTTTCGTTTCAGCCATTAGCGGGAAAAAGTCGTAATTGACTTCAAACGCGCCTCCGCCCGAGCCCACATAGCAACCGGTTTGATCTGCGTAGTGGGCGGCGGCTGTCTCATCGAGCGCTTCACGCCAAGCCGGTAAGCCCGCTTGCTCGATCGCCTGAGTACCTGCGTAGATACCAAAGACATCCGAGCGCCTGACCAGCTTCAGCAACTTGCGATCGCCGAGTAACTTGCCGCCGTTGTAGTCAGGCACTTCGGCAGCCAAGTGGCCTTGAAATTGTTCGGCGTCAAAGCCCGTGATTGGCGCTAATGCAGAGCGCCCCGCTAACAAGGTGTCAACGATACTGCCTGGATCAGCGCCCGCGCCACAGATTGCACCATTTCCTGTAATTACGATTCGGCTCATGGGGCTCACCGTCCTGAGGCGACAAGCGCCGCTGTGTCTTCGGGGTGTCGGAAGGCCAGGCAACTGTTGCTGCCTCCAAACCCCAGTGAATTTGAAATCGCCATCCCAATACGCTGCTCACGTGGTTGGTCACGTACGATGTTGACATCGCAGTCGGGATCAAGTTGTTGCAAATTAGCATTCGGGGGCATCATGCTTTCGCGAATGGCCAAGGCGCACAACCCCGCCTCGACCGCACCCGCTGCAGCAATCAGATGGCCTGTCACGCTTTTGGTTGAACTGACACCGACGTCATTGACCCGATCGCCGAACACTGCTTTGACTGCAGCGCATTCGCTGCGATCGTTCATTGGTGTCGAGGTGCCATGGGCATTGAGATAATCGATATCGGCGATGCTCGCACCTGCATCAGCAATCGCCCGACGCATTGATTGAATCGGCCCGTCCCCAGAGGGATGGGAGTCTGTGATGCGATACGACGAAAGAGAGTTACCGTCGCCGGCAAGCTCAGCGTAAATGGTCGCGCCGCGTTGAACGGCTGAGTTCCATTCTTCGAGAACTAAAAACCCCGCGCCCTCGCCCAACACAAAGCCGTTACGCGTCAAATCAAACGGGCGACTGGCGCGCTCAGGCTGATCATTATCAGGCGACACCGCAGACAGCAAACAAAAGCCCGAGAGCCCAACAGGCGAAATCATTGAATCAAAACCGCCAGTCAAGACTCGATCAGCCAACCCACGCCGAATTAATCGCATGGCTGTACCAATTGCCTGGCCGCCTGAGGCACACGCAGTGTGCACGGTCGAGGCGTAACCTCGTATACCAAACCTACGCAACAACAAAGAAATGCCAGCTGTCGACAAACTACGACTAAAGGCCATGACGTCATTGGCAATCGGCTCATTGAGCAAAGCCTTTGCGACAAATTCGCCATCTGAGGCCGCGGTGCTTTGTACCGCGGCGATTTCTTGATGGGCCACCGTCATCATGCCCGCCCCCACGACACACCCCCACCGCGTCGCATCTTGCAAGGTAGGACGCACGCCGGCGTCAGCGACAGCCTGGTCAGCAGCGGCTAGCGCAAACCGATGCGCACGGCTCGCGTACTTCAGCAACTTACGGTCGTCGATCGCGGGCAAGTCGTCAAAGCCTTTGACCTCAGCGGCAATGCGAGTTGAAAACCCAGAGGCGTCAAAAATCGTAATTGGCCCGGCACAGCTACGAGCCGCTTTAATCCGAGCCCAGGTTGAGGCGGCATCGAGGCCAGCCGGGGTCACTAGGCCGATACCTGTAATCGCAACGCGACGTCGTGTGGTCATGCAGTTTCTCCGGCAAGCGCGAAATACATTTTGGCGCTTGCAATGGTTTTACCTTCGGCCTGAGCGGTCAGCTTGACCATATAGGGTTCGAGGTCGTCTGAGCCAGGCGCTGCGAGTTGGGCCGACAGCAACAGGGTGGCCCCCGGTGCAGTGAAGGCGCGCACCTTAACATTTGTGATGCGTGTAAGGCGCAAAGACATGCCGCCTGTGGTTTGCACAGCCACGCGGTTGGCGAGTTGCAACAGCGCATCGAGGTCATCTTCTTCCATCCCCTGCAAATCACTGCTATGCAAACCGGTCATGAGTTCAAACGCGGCATTTACATGCGAAATGCGATGGTCATAATCCAGCACCACAATACCGTCAGGACTCACTGAGAACAAAGCATCCATATCCTCCTGACTATTTTCTATGGCCTTAATATAATTAACCTGCCTTGTGATGTCGGTCTGGATTGCAATAAATCGGCGTTCGCCATAGGCATTCACAATGGCAGAAATTTTTAGCCTGACCCAATATTTTTCACCGCTTTTGCTGTAATTGACT
>CALCPT010000351.1 GCA_937897265.1 uncultured Alcaligenaceae bacterium | reverse complement strand
TGCATCAGAAATCTCGAGGTTAATCGTACGGGCAGGTACGTCGACAGAAATCATGTCGCCATTTTTAACCAAGGCTAACGGACCACCGACATACGACTCGGGCGAAATGTGCAACACGCAGGCACCATAACTTGTGCCGCTCATGCGCGAATCTGACATGCGCAACATATCGCGCACCCCTTGCTTGAGTAGTTTTTTAGGCATCGGCAACATGCCCCACTCGGGCATCCCCGGCCCACCTTGTGGTCCGGCATTACGCAAAATCAACACGTGATCGGCAGTCACGTCCAGGTCATCGCTGTCAATCACAGCCTTCATCGACGGATAGTCATCGAACACCAGAGCCGGGCCTGTATGGCGATGCAAATGCTCAGGGCAGGCACTGGGCTTAATCACGCAACCATCGGGCGCCAAGTTACCTTTTAGCACCGCAAGCGCGCCTTCAGCATAAATAGGATTATCAACAGGGCGAATGACGTCGTCGTTATACACACCTGCACCAGCAATATTTTCACCGAGGGTCTTGCCGGTGACAGTGAGTGCATCAAGATGAAGGTGCTGAGGGATACGCGTCATCAACCCAGGCAAACCACCTGCGTAGAAGAAATCTTCCATCAAATATTCTTCACCACTGGGGCGCACATTGGCTATCACTGGAACAATACGACTAAAGCGATCGAAATCATCCAAGCTGATATCGCACCCTGCGCGTTTGGCTTGCGCAATGACGTGAATGATCGCGTTGGTTGAGCAACCCATCGCCATCGCTACCGCAATCGCATTTTCAAACGCGGCGTGGGTTTGAATTTTGTTTGGAGTGAGGTCTTCCCAGATCATGTCGACAATGCGACGACCCGACTCGGCGCTCATGCGCATATGGTTTGAATCAGGCGCTGGAATCGATGAAAAGCCGGGCAGCGTCATACCAAGCGCTTCGGCAATAGCTGTCATCGTACTCGCCGTACCCATTGTCATGCACGTACCATGGCTGCGAGCGATACCACCTTCGATCTCAAGCCACTGTGTTTGATTAATCAGGCCGGCACGACGGTCATCCCAAAACTTCCAGGCGTCAGAGCCCGAGCCAAGCGTTTTGCCATGCCAGTTACCTCGTAACATCGGGCCCGCTGGCACGTAGATCGTGGGCAAGCCGGCACTCGTTGCACCCATTAGTAGCGCAGGAGTGGTCTTGTCACAGCCTCCCATGAGCACGGCACCGTCAATCGGATGACAGCGCAACAGTTCTTCAACGTCCATCGCCAATAAGTTGCGATACAGCATAGTCGTGGGCTTGACGTACTGTTCGGCCAGTGACTGCGCCGGCAACTCAATCGGAAACCCGCCCGCTTGCAAGACACCGCGCTTCACATCTTCAACACGTTGTTTGAAATGACTGTGGCAAGGATTGATATCAGACCAGGTATTGATAATGCCCACAACTGGCTTACCAGCCCAATCTTCAGGACCATAGCCCATTTGCATGGCACGCGAGCGATGGCCAAACGAACGCAAATCATCGGGGGCAAACCAGCGTGCACTGCGCAAAGACTCGGGAGTTTTAATTTTTGGTTTTTTCTGGTCAGTTGTCATGCACATGTCTCCGGGATAGAAGAAAATCGGTAAGGTGTTCGGTTTTAGTTAGCTTTGTGACAGAGCTTAGCCTTAAACGCGGCGTCGGTTTCAAGTTTCCAGACGCGTCCACCGTCTGGCTGCTCAAAGAAGGGGGGGATCTCAGATAAAAACGGAAGATGCTGAACAATCCAACGATCACCACGCACCCAATACACTCTTTGCTCGCTCACGCAAAACCGTGTCACCAACTCTTTAAAATTGATCAGCGTCTGCTTGCCAATCTCTGGGTTAAACCGTGCAGCATCGGCCAATTCGTTACGCCAGTTGTCGCGCTTTGGCAGATTTTCCCAGTTTTCAACCACCCAAGCGGGCTCTGTGGCGCCTGCGTAAAACGCTAAATCAAAGGGATAGCTTCGCACGTATACAAAGACGTCAGTCGGCTTTTTTTGCGCAGCGATCTGTGCGCCCATTACGTAGGCCGTATCCGTTTGAATAAAACGAAATACCCCCATGCCCAACACGCAGGCAACGCTTGAGATCACAAAATAGGTGGCGATCGTTCGAGGAATATGCGAAGCCCAGCGACCCTGCAAGGCAAACAATAACGCCTCAGCGCTAAGCACAGCCAATGGCGGCAACGCTGGCAGAATATAGCCAATCAGTTTTGAGGCAGGAATCGAAAAAAAGATAAAAATCAGTAATAGCCAGATCACCATTAGCCAGCCAAACGACTGTAAGGTGGTTTGCCAAAACCGACGGTTGAACGCTGCTAACAAGCCCAGAGACCAAGGCATGGTCATACCAAACAGTACGGGTAAATAAAACCATACTGGTTGAGGATTGTTAAAACCTTGGCTAACGAAGCGCTCGAACTGTTGATGAATAAAAAAGTAATTGAAAAACTCAGGAAACTTAACCTGCATCGCCCAAAACCACGGCAAGGTCACGGCGACAAACGCCACGATTGCAGGAGGCCAGAGCAACACCCCCAGCTTGCGCCAGCGCTTTGAAATTAGCAGCCAAAAGAATAAAACACCACCGGGTAAGGCGAGGCCAATCAACCCTTTAGCGAGAATCGCCAACCCAGCAAACACCGCTGCAGCCACCGAGAACCAACGATAGGGCTGCCCTTGTTCACGACTTAACACGGCCTCTGCACCGGCAAGTATGGTGAGTGAAATCAATCCCGCAACCAACATATCCAAATTGGCGTATTGTGCACCGCCATAAAACAAAGGCAGCGTGCATAGGATGATTAAACTCAAGGTCGCCTGTTTAAGGCCGCGATGCTTGCGAATAAAAAAGTACAACGCAATCGCACTTGACCAAGCCGCCAGCCACGAGGGGATGCGCACCGACCATTCGTGTGCGCCAAACACCTGCACCGACAAATCGGTCAGCCAATAAAAGAGCGGTGGCTTATGAAAATATGGCAAGCCATTCATCAAGGGGACTAAAAAGCTGTCGGCGCGCGCCATATCCCAGGCTACACCCACATAGCGCCCCTCGTCGGGCAGATGCAAATGCCGCACCCA
>CALCPT010000350.1 GCA_937897265.1 uncultured Alcaligenaceae bacterium | reverse complement strand
GTTTAGCGATTTTGGATGATTACCTAGGTATTGGTCAGACGATTGTTGATTGGAGTACGGTGCCTGGGTTGGCGGTCGTTAGCTTTCGAGATCATGTGCACGATCAAAATGAATTAGTTGATCGCTTAGCTGAGTTTGATGTGGTGATGCGAATTCGCGAGCGCACTGAGTTTCCGCGCGAAGTGCTCTCGCGTTTGCCGAAGCTAAAGTTGTTGTTGGCCACCGGTATGCGTAATGCACGTTCGATTGATTTACGTGCTGCCGATGAGCTTGGCATTGTTGTGAGTACGACCGAGGCTCAGCATCAAACAACGGTTGAAGTGACTTGGGCGTTGATTCTTGGCTTGTTTCGTTCGATTCCACAAGAGAGCGCGTCACTGCGCGCCGGTGGCTGGCAAGTGAGCTTAGGACGTGGCCTAGCGGGCAAAACCCTAGGAATTGTTGGCTTGGGCAACATGGGGATTCCTGTTGCACAAATCGGGCAGTTGTTTGGGATGAAGGTGGTGGCCTGGAGCCGCAATATGACGCCCGAGCGCTCAAACGTTTATCAAGTTGAGTCAGTCACCAAAGAGCAGTTATTTCGCCAATCAGATGTGATCACAATTCATATGCCGCTCAGTGATGCGACGCTCGGCCTCGTGTCGGCCGCGGATTTGGCCTTGATGAAAAAAGACGCCTTTTTGATTAATACCTCGCGCCCGCAGATCGTTGCCGAGGGTGCGCTGCTCGAAGCGCTTGAACAGAGGCGTATCGGCGGTGCCGGCTTGGATGTCTTTGAGGTTGAACCCTTACCGCTTGAGCATCCGTACCGCAGCTTGCCCAATGTGCTGGCAACTCCCCATATTGGTTTTGTCACCAAAGAGAACATGGAAGAGTTCTTCCATACCTCACTTAAAAATCTATTAGCCTTTTTAGCCGGCTCGCCGATTAACGTGATCAACGCCGCTCGGCCGTTTTTGCCGGATTCTCAGGTATCAAAACAAATGCATGCCAAGGGCCTGTGACACGATGTACTAAATAATATTTCGGTGCTGTACTAAATTAAATAACTATAAATATCTGATATTTATGGTTATTTTTTTATAATAAATGACTCGACCCCGACGGCCGCGCAGTCGGCGTAGACATCCGGTTTAGCGGTTGAAACGCGTGCCGCACGCACTAAGGGATGCGCCAACATACGTTTCATGATCTCGTCACAGAGAGTCTCTTGGAGCTGAATATGACCAGGCGCGATGATGTCGGCAATCGTTTGGCGCATAAAGTCGTAGTCAACTACCTCAGCCAAGTCGTCCCGGCTTGGCGTGTTGTCACTGAGGGGCACATACAGATCCACGTTGACGATGACACGTTGCTCGCCCTTTTTTTCAAACTCGTGGACACCGATATTCATGTTGATCTCAAAATCTTTGAGAAACAAGCGGCGGCAATTTGAGAGGTCAGGGTGCTGGATAAGGGCAAGAGTCATTGGATTGTGGATCACGTTTTTAAAAGTCAAAAATCAGAAGGGCGGGGTGTTTTTTGGTGGGTTCGTCCGCCCATGGGACGTCAAACAGGTGGATCAGGTTAGAAACATGACGTCACGTTTAGAGGGGTTTAGGTGCTGTCCACCGTCGACGAACAGTGTAGTGCCTGTGATGGCATGTGCCGACGTCAAGTACACCACAGCTTCGGCAATATCTTCGGGCGTCGAAGATTTGCCTAGCGGTGTTTGTTGATGTGCTCGTTCAAAACCTTCTTGAGTTTGATCCCCTGAGATTAAGGTCAGCCCTGGCGCTAGCCCAACCACTCTGAGTTCGGGGGCGTACGCTTGTGCAAGCAAGGTCGTGGCTTGATATAGCGCTGACTTTGATAAGGTGTAAGACAAAAAATCTGGATTTGGATTGGCTAGCTTTTGATCCAACAAATTAATGATCACCGAAGGATGCGTAAACACTCGAGCAAAGACGTCTTTTGCGTGCAGGCGTGCGCGATATAAATCGCGACTCAGGGCAATCGGCGCGATCGCGTTGATCTGCATGTGAGTCTCAAATTGCGCGGGGCTAAAGTCGGCGGCATCGTCAAAGGCGAACAACGAGGCACTATTGACAATGCAATCAGGTAGGCCAAGCGCGACTGTGCACTGTTCGACTAACGAATCGACTTGCGCCTGTTGCGCAAAGTCTGCCTGGAGCGCAACAGCACGTCGCCCTAGGCTTTGCACTGCCAGCACTGTTGCTTGGGCCTCCGTCGCTGACTGGCCATAGTGCACACCGATATCCCAGCCGTCTTGTGCTAAGCGTAGGGCAATAGAGCGCCCTAAGCGTTTTGCAGCACCAGTGACAAGAGCGATTTTGGTCGATACATTTTTTGTTGAGGTGTTCATCATATTTGAATCCATACCCATCACGTAGCCTCGCAGCCTTGGTAGTTCTTGGCAATACACTGCCTTGCGAGTTCTTGTGCGCGGGCTACCAAGTCTTTGGACATTGTTTCAGAGAGTTCCGCTAGTGTGCGCGTGGCAGACTGTTCGCCCAGACCGCGCGCGATATCAAGCCACATGTACGCCAATATTTTATTTTGTGTCACGCCTAACCCTTTTGCATACAACGTGCCGAGTTGACGTTGCGCATGCGGATCGCCCTGAGCGGCCGCCTGTGCAAACCATTTGCGGGCTTCAACAGGATTGGGTTTTACACCATAACCATTTAGGCTCATCACGGCCAGACGATACTGTGCGCTCGGGTTTGCGGCCTTAGCCGCCAAGCCATACCAGTGCAAGGCTTGTTTGTCGCTCTGTGCCACGCCTCGACCAGCCTCGTACATAAAACCTAAATGGTATTGCGCACTCGCATGGCCCTGTGCTGCAGCCTTTTCAAACCAGACCCGCGCGAGCTTGTAGTCTTGTGCAACGCCTTGGCCGTTGTCGTACAGCACTCCCAACATGTTTTGGGCTTCTGCGTCGCCGCCTTGACTAAGCTTATTGAGTTGCGCGACGGCCTCAGAGATTTTGCCATCGTCAAATAGTGCCATGCTTTCAGCGATGGTTTGCGCCTGACTGCTCAGACTGAGCAGCACCAGACACAAGGCAAGTAAACAGCGCGGCGTCATATGATCGTTAGGCGCCAGGCAAATGAAGGGCTGAGTGTCATGTGATCATTGGGCGAGGGGTGACCGGACTGTCCGAGCGTCATGTGATCTTGATCGAAAGATCAGGCAGGCGATCAAGTTTGCATAGGATGACGTCGCCTTTGACAACCGGGCCTACATTTTCAGGTGTTCCCGAATAAATAATGTCACCTGCAAACAATTCGTTTGCTTCAGAAAGTTTTGATATCTGTTCAGCAACAGACCAAATCATTTGATCCAGTGTCGCGCGTTGTTTGATGACGCCGTTCACGGCAAGAGAGATCGTTTCTTTTGAAAAACTGCCAATCGCACTGACCGGATAGATTGGGCCAATGGGTGCTGAACGGTCAAATGATTTTCCGATTTCCCAAGGTTTTTTCTGGTCCCCAAGCATACGTTGCAAGTCGCGTCTGGTCATGTCTAGGCCAAGCGCGTAACCGTACACATGATCAAGCGCGCGCTCGATCGATATGTCTTTACCGCCTGATTTGAGTGCTGCTACTAACTCGACCTCGTAGTGGTAGTTTTTGGTTAGGCTTGGATAGGGGTGATCAACCACCTGACCTGGGGCGACATATTGAATCGCATCGGTTGGCTTTTGAAAAAAGAAGGGTGGTTCGCGAGTAGGATCTGATCCCATCTCGCGCGCATGCGCGGCATAGTTACGGCCGATGCAATAAATGCGACGTACCGGAAACTGCTGCGTGCTGTTCGCGATCGGGATAAAGGTTTGTTCAACGGTGAAAAGAGCTTTGGCTGCGGGCTGTGCGTTTGCCTCGCGGCTAACTCCCACTGTCGCAGTTGCCGCGATGGCCGCTAAGCCTGCTTTGAGGCTGTCACGTCTAGAAATCCTGTCCATACATTCTCTCCTGTTTGATCGTGCGAGTCTGTGCTCAGACTTGTCATGCCATTGTTTGTCCGTCGTTGACTTGATTGCAGCGACGCACTGCTCAGGACAACGAGCAGGTTACGCGCGCCTGTGCTTACCGCAATAATTTGCTGCGAATTTTGGAATAACCACTTGCCAGATCGTAGGCGTGCCCAAGTTGTAGCACGCTCATGTCGTTTTGTACTGGGCCGATAATCTGTAGTCCAACGGGAAGCCCGCCGTTAGTAAAGCCGGCAGGTGCTGCCAAGGTTGGTAGACCCGCCATCGTGGCAGGGATAACCGATTGCATCCAGCGGTGGTAGGTATCCATGGTTTTGCCGGCAATCTGCTTAGGCCAGTGCTCTTCTGCGGCAAACGGGCTGACCTGCGCCGCGGGCATGACTAAAAAGTCGAACTGTTCAAACAGGCGGCGCAGCTCTTGATACCAGGCCGTGCGGATTTTGGCCGCTGCAAAAACGTCGGGTCCTGACAAGGCGAGGCCGCGTTCAATCTCCCACACCGCCTCGGGTTTGAGCAAGGCGCGCGAACTGGCCGAGTGATAGTGGTGGGCATTGCCGCCCGCAAAGGTAAAACTGCGCAGCGTGAGCCAGGCGTTCCAGAGTTGTTCAAGATCAAAGTTTGGTTGCGCAGCTTGAACGGTACAGCCAATGGTTTTGAAGTGCTCGAGCGCGGTTTCGGTGATCCCTAAGAGCCCCGCTTCGATCGGTAAATGCCCGCCTAAATCTCCGAGCCAGCCAATCCGGGTGCCGCGCAGTTCGCGCTCAAGCG
>CALCPT010000349.1 GCA_937897265.1 uncultured Alcaligenaceae bacterium | reverse complement strand
GTGGCGGCTTCGAGGTGCTCGGAACAGACGCCATCGCAGCAACTCGCGAGGCGCTAGCCAACGAGGGCATCACCGTTTGTCCAACCATTGGCGAAGTTGTCGCAGCCTGCGACATGGTATTTCTGTCGTTACCCACGGCAGCGATTGTAGAAGAGGTCATCTCAGGCGCTGGCGGCATGATCGAACACGGGCGCGCAGGCGTCTTGGTCATCGATACCTCCACCTCTCATCCTGACACCACGCGGCGCATGCTCCTTAAACTAAACGCTGTAGGGATGGAGTTCATGGATGCACCTGTGAGTGGCGGCCCGAAGGGCGCCATCACGGGCACCATGGCGATGGTCATCGGTGCCTCGACAAAAAACTTTGAGCGCGCTGAACCAGTCCTGGCCGCGATGACGGGCAAGCGTGTGCACGTGGGCGATGTCGGTGCCGGCCATGTCGCAAAAATCGCCAATAACTTGTTTGCTGCTGCTCATTTACTTATCGCCGGCGAAGTCACCAGAATGGCAACCAAAGCAGGTGTACCCACAGAACAACTATTGCAAGGCATTAACGCCGGCTCGGGTCGGAGTTTTGTCACCGAACTCAACTATCCCAATTGGATTATGAACGACCGGTTTGATTCTGGTTTCACCATGAAACTGATGCGCAAAGATGTTCGGCTGTCACAAGACCTCATTCAGGCGCTTGAACTCGACTTACCGTTAGCGGGTAAAGTCGCTGAACTCTGGGCTAAAAGTGCAGACACCATTGAAGACTCTGAGGATTTCAATCGTATCGTCGAACTTGGTACGCGTCGGTAGTCAAACGACCCACCTGCCAACAGGGGGCAAGATTTTTTGGGCGATCAAGCCAGACCTTTTAAAAAATCGAATATGAACACAACTCAAACTGAAGCATTGCTCGCTGCCTATCAACACTTTTTTCCAGCGGGTGTCATTGGCTCATATATCAAGGGCGAATTACAGGCAGGAACCGGTGCCGACATCGCTCTCATCAATCCTGCAACAGGCGATTTGTTTGTCACCTATAAAGATGCCAGTACCGAGATAGCAGCACAAGCCTGTGAGGCCGCACTTGCTGGTCAAAAAACGTGGGCGGCATTCAGCCACGCTGAGCGTGGTCGGCTAATGCAAGAAGCGGGTCGCGTGTTACGAACCAATATTGAACAAATCGCCCAACTCGAATCGATCTCTGCGGGTAAACCTATTCGCGACTGTCGCGGTGAGGCACTACGTGTTGCCGAAATGTTTGAATACTACGGTGGCTGGACAGATAAACTATACGGCAATGTCATCCCTGTGCCGAGCGGCCACTTAAATTACACGCGCCGCGAACCGATGGGGGTTGTCTTGCAGATTACCCCGTGGAATGCGCCCTTATTCACCTGCGGCTGGCAAATTGCGCCCGCTATATGCATGGGTAATGCCGTACTACTCAAACCGTCTGAGCTCACTCCCTTAAGCTCTTTGGTGGTGGCAAAACTGATTGAACAGGCTGGTATCCCGAAAGGGGTTGTCAACATTCTGGTGGGCTATGGCCACACGATTGGTCAGGCTGCCTTGGGCCACCCCGCCGTCAAAAAAGTGGTATTTGTAGGCTCGCCGGCAACAGGCAGAAAGATTGCAGCAGCCGCTGCCACACGCGGAATCCCTTGCGTACTCGAACTTGGGGGTAAGTCTGCCAACATTGTGTTTGAGGATGCGGATCTTGATCGCGCCTGCATTGGTGCGCAGTCAGCTATTTTCGGTAGCGCCGGACAAAGCTGTGTAGCGGGTTCACGCTTGCTCGTCCAGCGCAGCATCTACGACCGCTTCGTAAAAATGGTGGCAGAGGGTGCGAGCAAAATTCGGCTGGGTGACCCTTCGTCACCCGAGACCGAAATTGGGCCAATTCAAAATGCCACACAATTCAAACATGTCAACAGCATGATTGCGCGTGGGCTTCAAGAGGGTGCGCAGATTGTGGGCGATACGCAGGTTGCAGCAAATCAAAAAAATGGTTTTTTTGTACGCCCAACCGTATTGAGAAATGTCACCAACGCGATGGACGTTGCTCGAACCGAAATTTTTGGGCCTGTCGTCGTGGCGATTGCGTTCGATACCGAGGAGGACGCCGTCAACATTGCGAACGATAGCGACTTTGGGCTGGCCGGAGCGGTCTGGACCAAGGATACTGGACGCGGCTTTCGGGTCGCCTCTCAGGTCAAGGCGGGTACCTTTTGGATCAATATGTACAAAGTGATCAATGTGGCCTCGCCTTTCGGCGGCTACGATGCGAGCGGCTATGGCCGCTCTAGCGGCGTCGACGCACTTGTCGAGTACACCCAGGTCAAGAGCGTATGGGTCGAGACGGCTGCCAATCCAGCACAGCCCTTTGGCTATGCCCCCACAAACGCTTAATACAATAAAAAACCCCGGTCAAACTTTCATTGGACCGGGGTTTTCACACTACGTCATACGTTAGTTCTTGCGACGGGTATCCTCAGCGAAGATATCCTTGTCCTTGTTCTCTGGAACAAAGAGTAAGCCGATCACAAACGTCATACCTGCGATCACGATTGGGTACCACAAGCCATAGTAAGGATCGCCAGTCTGCGCGATCATCGCAAAGGCAGTGGCAGGCATCAAGCCACCAAACCAACCGTTACCGATGTGATAAGGCAACGACATACCGGTGTAGCGGATGCGGGTCGGGAACAATTCGACCAGTGCAGCAGCAATCGGGCCATACACCATCGTGACCAACACCACCAAGTACGTCAGGATCAAGATAAGCGGAAACACCTGAGCATTAAAGATGTCGAAAAATCCGCTCATCTTAATGATGTCTTTAACAGGCTGCCCTGGAACAGGATAACCAGCCGCTGCAAGAGCGTCGTTGACTGACTTCGTAAACGCAGCCGGTACAGTCTTGGCTTGATCGCCGGTCAGTTTAGAAGCTTCGTAACCAACTACTTCAGTCTTACCAACCTGAACCTTAGCTGGAATCGCGCCAGGCGTGTATTGCACCGAGTAGTTCACCGAGCTACGAGCCAACAGCGCTTTGGTCACGTCGCAAGAGCTAGTGAACTTAGCGGTACCGGTTGGATTGAACTGAAACGAGCAATCTTTTTCGTCAGCAACGATGGTGACTTTGGTGTTTTGCTGAGCAGCATGCAAGGTCGGATTTGCCAGCTGAGTGATCGCCTTAAACACTGGGAAGTAAGTCACGATGGCAAGAAAGCAACCTGCCAGAATGATTTTCTTGCGACCGATTTTGTCTGATAGTGTGCCAAAAATCACAAAGCCGGCAGTACCTAAAATCAACGACCAAGCGATCAGCACGTTGGCGGTAAACATATCCAAGCGCAAAATCGTTTGCAAGAAGAACAACACATAGAACTGACCCGTGTACCAAACAACGGCCTGGCCAGCGACCAAACCAAACAAGGCGATCAAGGCAAACTTACCGTTGCGCCAAGTACCAAACGCTTCTGAAATTGGTGCCTTTGAGTTGGTACCTTCAGCCTTCATCTTTTTGAAGGCAGGCGACTCTTCCATTTGCAACCGAATCCAAACCGAGACGGCCAACAAGAAGATCGAGAGCAAGAACGGAATACGCCAGCCCCACTCGGCAAAATCTTTTTCGCCAACCATCGTACGGACGGTGAGAATCACCATCAGCGAAAGCAAAAGACCCAGGGTCGCAGTGGTTTGAATCCAGCTTGTAAAAAAACCGCGCCGATTTGCTGGTGCGTGCTCGGCCACATAGACCACTGCACCACCGTACTCGCCACCCAACGCTAAGCCTTGCAGCATGCGCAGC
>CALCPT010000348.1 GCA_937897265.1 uncultured Alcaligenaceae bacterium | reverse complement strand
TCGGGTAGTTCTCTTGCGCCCGAGCGGCTAGCGACGTCACTAGCATTAACAATAACGCGACAAATCCAGCAAAACGTCTGATCAGCATTGTTTACACCTTGATGAACGGTTCAATACAACTGAATATACCTGTCTATACTAGCAATGTGCCACACCTACAATCGGAGACTCACTATGACTACAAAAATCGGCTTTATCGGCTTGGGCCGTATGGGCAAGCCCATGGCCTCTCATCTGCAAAAGAAAGGCTTTGACCTGATCGTACTAGATCTGAATCAGCAGGCCGTTGCCGAGTTGGTATCCTTGGGGTCGACAGCCGGCAAAAGCGTTGCTGACATCGCCCGCAGTTGTAGCATTGTGATCACCATGCTGCCAAGTTCAGTCGAGGTTGAAAAGCTATCTTACGGACCCGACGGAATTTTTGCCAATGCGGCAAAAGGCACCATTTTGATGGACATGAGCACCATTGACCCCTTGGCCACCGATCGCCTGAGTGCCGAAGCCAATAAACACGGGCTCACGATGGTCGACGCCCCTGTGGGCCGCTTGGCTGAACATGCTGACCGTGCTGAATGCTTATTTATGGTCGGAGCCTCTGACGCTGACTTTAAAACCGTCACCCCGCTTCTGAATGCGATGGGTAATTCAACGTTTCATTGCGGGCCGGTTGGCACGGGTGGTAGAACAAAGCTCGTCAACAACTACGTTGCCATTACGCTGACTCAAGTGAACGGCGAAGCACTCGCCTTATCTCAGCGTTTTGGCTTGGATATCACCAAAACACTGGCCGTCTTACTAGGTACTTCGGCTAACAATGGCCAACTGCGAATGAATTTTCCGAACAAAGTCTTGGCTGGCGACACGACGCCCGGCTTTACGATTGATCTGGCGCATAAAGACTTATCGCTTGTGGTCAATGCCGCGCATGCCGCCAAGGTACCCATGCCTGTAGCCGCAGCGGTACACGAGTCCTTTAGTCAGGCTCGTGCCGCCGAGTTTGGCGCGATTGATTTTTCGGGGATCGCTGATGTGATTTGCGAAGTTTCTAAAATTAACAAGCCACGTGTACCTAAGGGCTGGAAACCAAGCTAACCTCTGTTTAACCCCACTGCAAGCCAAAACTCGGCACCCCGATGAGCGCCGAGATCTCGTTAGTTGCGGCTCAACACCATTTCAACCCCGCGCTCGGCGATCATGTAGGTCGCCGCGTTGGTGTTGGCAGAGACTACAGTGGGCATCACTGAAGCATCAATCACTCGCAGGCGCTCTACTCCACGCACACGTAGTTGCGAATCCACTGGCGAGTGCCCATCATCACTCATGCGACAGGTGCCGCTTGGGTGATATACGGTGCCGCCCTTAGTTTGGGCAAAGGTCCAAAGATCCATATCGCCTGGCATGGTCTCGACATCCCACAGATTTTTAAAAGCTGGCTGAGCGTAAATATCTCGAAGCATTTCAAGGCCAGCAACGATCACCTTACGATCATGCTCAGCCGAAAAATAGCGAGGTTCGATTTTTGGCTGATCGTAAGGGTCGGTTGAGCGAATCGACAAACGTCCACGGCTATCTGGGCGACATTGACACACTGCAGCACTAAAGCCTGAGTAATCATGCAACGGCTCGCCAGGCTTATCCACCGACAAAGGCATCACAATAAACTGCACATCAGCGCGCTCATCGCGTGCATGTTTAGTGCGCGCTAAGCCGCCAACCTGCCCAGCACCCACCGTCAGTGGTCCACTGTTATTAAAGAGCCACTGCAAGCCCATCTTGGCCAACTCAAGTGGATTGCGCACTTGATCGTTAATCGACATCTTCTTCTTGAGTTTGACGATCACGCGCGCTTGATAGTGGTCTTGGAGATTTTCGCCAACCTCTGGTGAATCAGCGATCACTTTGATACCGTGCTGTTGTAACAACGCTGCAGGGCCAACGCCTGATAACTGCAGTAGTTGTGGTGACTGCAATGCACCCGCGCACAACAATACTTCACGATCAGCTTGCGCTTGCTTGGTGTCGCCGTTTTCAATCCATTCTATG
>CALCPT010000347.1 GCA_937897265.1 uncultured Alcaligenaceae bacterium | reverse complement strand
ACCAATCTGTGACTCAGATGCGAGCTGAGCAAAACAGAGGCACAATAGCGCAAACAGCAGCAAACACAAAAAATAGCAGCAACCACAAGGGGATTTCAGTGCAAGTCAAGACGATCGTAGTAGCGGCGACGCTTTTGTTGGCCAGTGCTTGGGCGGGCGCCCAAACTGAGCCGTATCCCTCTAGGCCGATCAAGTTAATTGTTGGTTACCCAGCCGGTGGAGCCTCGGATGTTGCCGCGCGCGCCGTCGCCAACAAGATGGCCGATTTTTTAGGGCAACCTGTTGTGGTTGAAAACAAGCCCGGAGCCGCTGGCAATATTGGATCAGAATTTGTGGCCCGCTCAAAGGCCGACGGCTATACCCTGATCTTTGGCACGATTTCGTCTTCGATCAATGGAAGCCTATATAAAAAGCTGAACTACGATCCGGTGAAAGATTTTGTCGCGATCTCGCAGGTGACGTCGACACCATTCTTGTTGGTTGCCCATCCAAACTCACCTTACAAAAGTGTGGCAGATGTGATTGCTGCTGCAAAAAAAGCAAAAAATCCAGATCAGTTGCCAGACTACGCGACCGCAGGGAATGGTTCAGGGTCACATTTGTTTATGGAGCTCTTTACCTCGATGGCAGGCATCCGCTTGAATCACGTGCCCTATCGCGGAGCCGCGCCCGCAATGGCCGATGTGATGGGTGGACAAGTCCCTTTGACCTTTGACAATATTTTGACCACGCTTGCTCAGGTGCAGTCTGGCAAGTTGCGCGCCTTGGCCGTGAGTACCAAAACGCGCTCCAGCGTAGTGCCAGAGATCCCAACAATTGCCGAATCAGGTGTGCCCGGTTTTGATGCCACCGCTTGGTTTGGTGTGTTGGCCCCAGCCGGTACACCAGCGCCAGTTGTGAACCAACTGGCGGATGCGATTCAAAAGTCGGTGAAGACTGCGAGTGTGACTGAGACGTTGCTCAAGGCGGGTGCTGAACCCGTGGGCTCGACGCCTGCGCAGTTTGATGCGTTTTATAAAGCTGAAGTCGAGAAGTGGGCCAAGGTTGTGAAAAGCGCCAATGTGCAAGTTGAGTAGTTTGATCGTTGATGCTTGCCTCGCTTAACGTTGAGGCGAGCAGGTGACCGGTAAGTGAGAGTATTTCTCGATGACCGGAATACGCAACAAGTGAGTAAATACATTCTCTGAGGTGGGTGACCCATGAAAATCTGGCATCAAAGCTTTACCGTCTTAGGCGATTTGGGCCCTTATAGCGATGCGCTCAAAGCGCACTTTGCACGTGTGGCGCGCCCCGATACCCAAATTGATATGCATGGCATGTCGCCAGGCACGTACTCTTCAAATTACCCTGGTTCTGATATTAGGCATGCGGCATTGTTTCATTTGCATGGCATGCAATTCATGCAGGCTGGCGTGTTGGCGCAAGAGCAGGGCTATGACGCTTACGCGGTCAGCACCTTGCCAGATCCTGCGTTGCGCGAGATCCGCGCCTTGATTGATATCCCGGTGATCGGCTACGGCGAGTCAGCGATGTTCACGGCTTGCTTGTTGGGCCGCAAGTTTGGTGTCTTGGCGTTTATTGAAGACTTCAACGAGTTGCTTGCGCAAAATGCTGAAAGCTATGGCTTAGCCTCGCGCTTTGCCGGTGCAGCACCGGTTGGCTTTACGTTTAATGATGTCTTGAAAGGGTTTTCGGATCCGGCTGAGTTAATCGAAAAATTTAAAGCTGCTGCGCGCAAATTGATCGCGAAGGGTGCTGATGTGATCATCCCAGGCGAAGCGCCGTTGAATGTATTGCTGGCGCGTAATGGGGTCACTGAAGTGGATGGTGTCACCATTATGGATTCGCTTGGAACGTGGGTGAAGCATGCTGAGATGATGGTTGACTTGCGCCGCTTGTGCGGCACCAAGCCAAGCCGCGTGGGTTATTACCACCGCTTGCCAGAGCTCGAGCGCGCCAAAGAGGTGTTTGCGTTTTATGGTTTGGATAAGCGTTTGCCTGGCGTATGAGCCGCGACCCAAAAAATAAACAAGTACAGTCTGGAGCAAAAAAATGGATCACACCTTTGATGTCGTAGTAGCGGGTTGCGGTGTCGCGGGCTTATCTGCCGCCGTGACCGCCGCTGAACGTGGTTTAAAAGTTGCAGTACTTGAGCGCGCATCGCGCGAAGATCGAGGCGGTCAAAGTCGTTACACCGAGGCGTATTTTCGGATGAAGGCCTTAGATCAGGTCACGGATGATTTTGAAACGCACTTGGCGGATAACTTGGGTTTGTATCCTGAGCCTGACTTGATGGCCGAGATGGCAACGGGACGCGAGAACTGGTCACACGCCACGCGCACGTTGGCGATCCCTGACACCGAAGTGATTGGCAACTTTGCCGAGCAAGTGCCGCCTACGATTAAATGGTTGCAAGGTGTAGGCGTTAAATTTGATTTTTTACCCACGCAATTTTTGACTGCCACGCAACCGCGCTTGTTGCCCGTGGGCGGCGGCGCAGCGTTGGTAGACGCACTTGCCGCGCAAGCTGAAAAACTTGGTGTGACATTTTTTTATTACACGACGGCTCGTCGTTTGTTATTAAACGATGATGGCATCGTGACGGGTTTGTTTGCGCAACAGCAGGGCACACAAGCCGTGCGCTTTTTTGGCAAGGTGGTGTTGGCGTGTGGCGGCTTTGAAGGCAACCCTGCGTTGCAGTCTAAATACATCGGCCCCCGTTCGGTGTATTTGCGTCCGATTTGTAAGGGTGCGTATTTCAATCGCGGCGAAGGCATTGAGATGGCGCTTGATATTGGTGCCGCGCCTTCAGGAGACTTTGGCAGCTATCACGCCGAACCGATCGACCCGCGCTCTGGTGTGTCTGAGCCGTCGGTATTCATTTTTCCGTATGGGATTTTGGTGAATAAAGCTGGCAAACGCTTTGTCAACGAGGCGCCCGGTACGGTCGACGCCTGGTACGAGCGCATTACGCGTCGGATCTACGAGCAAGAAGAAGGCTTGTCGTATGTCATTCTTGATCAGCGAATGAAAGACATCCCAAACTATCGTCTGGCAATTCGAAGTGACCGACCTGCGATTGAAGCAGACACAATCGAGGCGCTTGCTGCAAAACTCGACATTCATCCACAGACGCTCAAAGAGACCGTCGCGCAGTACAACGCGGCATGCCCTACGACGGGTAACTATGACCCCTTAAAAACAGACGGTATGGCCACTCAGGGGTTGATGCCAGCCAAAAGCAATTGGGCCTTGCCTCTTGATCGCGGTCCGTTCATGGCCTATCCGATTATTTCGGCGAATGTGTTTACCTTTGGCGGCTTGAAGGTTGATCCGCAAGGGCAGGTGCTCGATACCGATGGATATGCGATTCCGAATCTGTACGCCGCTGGCGAAGTGATTGGCATGTATTACACCAACTACACCGGCGCGACCTCAGTTTTAAAAGGGTTAGTGTTTGGCCGTTTGGCTGCTAACAATATTGCCGATCAGCACTAGGAATCTTTTATGTATGCAGCACAATTTTTATCAGGTCGCGTTGCGCTAGTCACGGGCGGTGCAGGTGGTATCGGCGCGGCTGTCTCTGAGGCACTCGCGGCCTCTGGCTGTCAGGTCGTGGCAGCCGATCTGCCCAATCGCTTAGGTGCGACTGACACGGGCGGTGGCATTGAACACGTTGCGCTAAACGTGTGCGATGCCTCTGACATTACGCATTGTGTGCAGGGCGTCGTGCAGCGGCATGGTCGCTTGGATATTTTGGTGAATGTGGCTGGCGTCGTGTCTGTGGGTAGTGCGCAAAATATTACTGAGCAAGAGTGGGATCGCGTCATCGATATCAACCTGAAAGGCACCTTCTTGTGCTGTCAGGCCGTGATCCCTGTGATGAAGCAACAGAAGCTTGGTCGCATCATCAACATCGGCTCGGTGTTGGGTAAAAATGGCGGTAATCCTCGCCCTTGGCTCGACCCAACAGAACAGGACCGCGCCGGTAATGTGGCCTATGGTGTGTCTAAGGCTGGGGTGCATATCATGACGTCTTACCTAGCCAAAGAGCTTGCCGCGTTTGGTATCACCGTCAACGCCGTGGCGCCGGGCCCCGTTGCTTCGGCAATGACGACCGCCTTTCCGCAAACGCTCAAGGACTTGATCCCGGTGGGCCGTATGGGTAAAGCTTCTGAGATCGCCTCGGCGATTTTGTTTTTGGCGTCGCCTGAGTCGGGCTTTGTGACCGGTGAGATTTTGGATGTCAATGGCGGGTTGTGGTCTGATTAAGACTTGAAAAATCAGCCTATTGCTGCCATATTGCATTAAAGTATTAACACGCGAGTTTTACCTTTTTCAAAGAGATCAGCGATGCCCTACTGTTCAGCCTGTGGCACTAAAAGTGCAGACGATGCCAAGTTTTGTAGCGCCTGTGGCAAGGCTATTGTCGTTGCGCCTGTGGCAGAACAGCCAAGTCAATCTGCAGACGTTGTGAGCCCAGTGAGTCCAGTGATTCAGGTGATTGCGCCGGCTGCGCCTTTGAAGGCGTTTGATAACCCCGCCGAACTCTGGAAGATGTTTTTTTACGTTGCCCTGTTTGACCTGGGGATTTATTTTTTAACGACCTCAGCGGCCGAAAACGGGGGCTATAGCTCTGGCTTCAACTTTGTGTTTTTTGCGGGTTACTTTGGGCTCGCCTACTTTTTGGTCAAGGTACAAGCCTTCGACAAAGGTCGCGCAGTTTGGCTCTTACCGTTGATTGCGTTTCATGTGTGGGGCTATTTGCAGGGGATCGCGAGCAGTGGCGATCTTGAATACGCCACGACCTTTGACAATTACGACACGTTCATTTCTGGCATCCCCGAGATGGTGATCCTGACCAAGTTATTTCTGGTCTTACGTCAAAGTGCAGCAAAGTAACCGGGTGATGACTAGTTGATCGGCGCTCGTTCGCCTTGGCGGATCAGTGGAAATTGCCCTGAAAGCAGTGTCTGGTTTCATGACCTAATTCGTGCATGGTCGTTTTTTTGCCAGTGAAAATTTGGCAGTTATCGCCTTGCCAAAACGAGCACGCAGAGATCGCATACCCAAAGCCGCCCAAGCCCCTCTTGCGGCTTTCTTTCTCGCAGGTCGCCTGAACGTTGTCTACACGAAACCAACTGACCGTCGTTTTTGACGTCATGAGTTTTGATGCATCGAACTTCGCTTCAGGATTTTTCCAGTCTTGCGCTAGCGCAGCTGTGGTACTGAGCCCAAACATACTCAACAATATAATTTTTTGAATGAAGAGAGTCATGGCGTGGTCAAAAAACGAGCGGTTCGTTCTTGTTGTACTTGGTCGTTATTGTTGGCGGTTCGATTAGTCGGTTAACTCAATCTTCGCCTGCTTGAGCACTTCACCCCAACGTATGTATTCGGCGCTGACAAACTTCTGAAATTCGTCCGATGACGCCATCAGTCCAGAAGGCAAGGCAACCTTTTCGAGTTGCGCCATCACCTCGGGCTTTCTTAAGGTGAGTGTTAACGCCTCGTTGATGCGAGTGATCACCGCAGTAGGCGTTTTGGCGGGAGCAAAGAGTCCGATCCAACTGACAGCGATAAAGCCTGGTACGGTGTCTTGCGCGGTTGGCACGTCAGGCAAAACGCTTAAGCGCTTTTCGCTTGAAACAGCCAGGGCGGTTAGACGACCCTCTTTAATTAAGCCGAGTAAAGGCGGGGTGTCCATCATCGTGGCGTCTACGTGACCGGCGGCCGTATCCGCGACAGCGGGTGTCGCACCCTTGTACGGTACATGAACAAACTTACCTTTGGTGGCGATCGTCAGCAGCTCAATCGCCAAGTGTGGAAACCCACCTACACCTGCCGAAGACATCGTGATCTCGCGGGTTTGCGCCAGCGCAATCAATTCAGCCAGTGTCTTGACGTTGGGCAACGTCGGGCCCACAGCGATGGTTTCGGGTGTGAAGCCAAGCATGTTGATCGGAATTAAATCTACGCGGGGATCATACGGAGGCTTTCGCATGGTCTGCGGCGTGACCGCTGTTGGGCTGAGGCTCGACACCAATAAGGTGTGGCCATCCGGTGCAGAACGAACCACCGAACCCGCTGCGATGGTGCCACTTGCGCCCGCCTTGATCTCAATAATGACTGACGTTTTCAGGGCCTCGCTTAAGTGCGGTGCAATCAAGCGTGCGACGATATCGTTAGAACCTCCGGCAGGGAAGCCGACTACTAGCGTAATGGGCTTAGGCGAAAAGTCTTGCGCCCTAGCGCCAGGCGCGACCCAGAGCGCACTGGCAGAGATGAGCGCAAGCGCGCAGAGTTTCAAGGCGAATGAGGGCATTGGCTGTCTCCGGACGTATTTTTTAATTGATGCCCCTACTATATACGCTAGTAGGTCAAAGAGGCTTATCCGGAGAGTTGTACGGCCAAGCAGACCCACGTCTTAAGCCGACAGACGGGAGAGAAACCTCAGGCGCTATGCTGCGCCTGTCGAGCAATACCTGACCATCCTTAAAGAACGAAGCGCGCCAGATCCTGGCTGGCCGCCGCTTCTGCAAGCTTCTCGTTCACATAGGCGACATCAAGCGTCACGGTTTTGCCGCTGCTGCTGGCCGCATCAAACGACAGATCTTCAAGAAGTTTTTCCATCACTGTGTACAGGCGCCGTGCGCCAATATTTTCGGTGCGCTCGTTCACTTCAAAGGCAAGCTCAGCCAAGCGCGCGATACCGTCGTCGGTAAACTCAAGATGTACGTCTTCGGTCGCGAGCAAGGCGCTGTACTGCTTGGTAAGCGAAGCGTCGGTATCGCACAGGATGCGAACAAAATCTTTAGCCGTCAGTGAATCAAGCTCAACTCGAATCGGAAAACGTCCTTGCAACTCAGGGATCAGATCAGAAGGACGCGACAAATGAAATGCACCTGACGCAATAAACAAAATGTGATCGGTCCGGATCATGCCGTACTTAGTGGTCACTGTTGTGCCTTCGACTAAGGGCAACAGATCGCGCTGCACGCCTTGACGCGATACATCAGCGCCGCTCGTTTCTTGACGCGCTGCGATCTTGTCGATCTCGTCTAAAAACACGATGCCGTGTTGCTCAACTTTGTGAATCGCAATCGTACGCAGGTCGTCTTCGTTGACGCGCTTTGCGGCCTCTTCGTCGGTCAGAAGTTTGAAGGCCTCTTTCACAGTCATCTTGCGCGATTTCTTTTTTTCACGCGCCAGACCGGCGAACATACCTTTTAATTGCTCGGCCATATCCTCCATGCCAGGTGGCGTCATGATGTCCATCTGTGGAGCGTTAGCAGCGACTTCAATGTCGATTTCAGTTGCATCGAGATGCCCTTCACGCAAACGCTTTCTAAAGGTCTGACGCGTTGCAGTCTCTTCACGAATCGGCGAGCCGTCGGCCGCGCGCGCCGGAGCCAACAGCACATCAAGGATGCGGTCTTCGGCGGCGTCTTCGGCCTGCGTGCGCACGCGTTTCATTTCGTGCTCGCGTGTTTGCTTGATGGCGATTTCAGCGAGGTCACGGATAATGGTGTCGACATCGCGCCCCACATAACCGACCTCAGTAAATTTCGTGGCTTCGATTTTGATAAATGGCGCGTCAGCGAGCTTAGCGAGTCGTCGGGCGATTTCAGTTTTGCCCACGCCGGTTGGGCCAATCATCAAAATATTTTTGGGATGAATTTCGGTACGCAACGGCTCGGCGACTTGCTGGCGACGCCAGCGGTTGCGCAGGGCAACTGCGACCGAACGTTTGGCGCGGTTTTGACCAACGATATGCTTATCGAGTTCAGAAACAATTTCACTGGGGGTCATGGTTGAGGCAGACATGCTTATTCCAGAGTTTCAATCAGATGTTGTTGATTGGTGTAGATGCAAAGGTCGCCGGCAATTTCGAGCGACTGTTTGACGATGACTTCAGGGCTGAGTTCGGTATTGCGCAACAGAGCGAGTGCGGCCGATTGCGCGTAAGCGCCACCCGAGCCGATCGCAGCGATACCGTTTTCGGGTTCAAGCACATCGCCGTTACCGGTGAGTACCAAGGTGTGATCGCGATCAGCCACGATCAGCATCGCCTCAAGGCGACGCAACACGCGATCGGTGCGCCAGTCGCGTGTGAGTTCAACGGCCGAGCGCATCAGATTGCCTTGATGTTTTTCTAGCTTGGCTTCGAAGCGTTCTTGCAAGGTAAAGGCATCGGCTGTTGCACCCGCAAAACCTGCCAGAATTTTGTCGTGATACAGGCGTCGAATTTTACGCGCGGTTGCCTTGATCACAATATTGCCGAGTGTGACTTGACCATCACCACCCAGAGCAACGTGATTGCCGCGCCTCACGCTGATGATGGTTGTGCCGTGAAATTGTTCCATACTGAGGCTCGATAGTAAAAAAGGCACACTCTAAGTGCTGTGAGTGTGCCCTGTGGATTTGCCCTGTCGTTTTATCGTTAGGGTCTATATCAATAAAAGCGAGTGAGCCTTCTGCGTTAACGCGTCAGACTCAACGCAATGCAACTCTTTAATCCCCAAACATTTTTTGACGCATCTCGCGACGCTCTTGAGCTTCGAGAGACAAGGTTGCGGTGGGGCGAGCTAACAAACGGCGCAAGCCGATGGGCTCACCAGTTTCGTCGCACCAGCCGTACTCGCCGCTGTCGATACGCACCGTCCACGGCTCGTTCTCGCGTACGCCGCCCATGTAGACCTTGAACGGCTGCCACGGACGCAGCCCTTCTTTGATCTGCTCGGGATAGACGTTCGGATCGCCGGCCGCCTTGAAGGCGGTCGGGCGCACGGTCAGCACCTTCTTGGCGTCAGCCGACTGCACGGTTTCCAGCGCGTTGCCGGCATAGATCGGACGCACGAAGGTGTCGGCGGAGACGACCTCGATCACTTCCGAGATCTGGGCCACGTCCAGCTTGGCGGCGATCCGCGGGCTGAAGTTCTTGCCCTGGCTGGTGGCGGGGGTCAGCACGGCGTCGTAGTTCGCCATCAGCGGGACGACCAGCGCCTCCATGGCCTCGGCCAGGCCCTCGCCCAGGGCGTCGCTTTCGGCCAGCAGCACCCCGGCGAGGAAGGCCCCCAGCGCCATCGACAGCCCCACGCTCTGCATCAACGCGGCCGTGGCCACCACCAGCAGCAGTGCCGCCGCGGTGAAGATCTCGGGCGTGTCGCTGCGGGCGATCCAGCGCAGGGCCGGGCGCAGGGCCAGGCGGCCGCCCATATTGAACAGATCCGGGGCAGTTATTCAGGCATCATGGGCTTGCCGCTTTTCGAGACAGCCGGTTTGCTGCGGTCGTTCGGGCTTCGTTGCTGAACGTCTTTTCGGGGGTGACCGGGCCCTGCGGCAGCCAGCCGTCGCCCGCCGCCATGGGTAGGTAGACGGTGCCGCTGGTGGCAAAGTTGAAGGGCAGGTTCTTCTCGCGCACGGCGGCGGGCGTGATGGCCTTGGCGGCGGCGGTGGCGGCAGCGGCGGCGGCGGCGGCGGCGCGCCCGCCATTGAGCAGCCCTTTGCGCGGTACCGCCCCGCCCTGGCGGCCGCCGCCGCCGAGCTGCGCGCCGCCGGCCCCGAGGTCGTGACCGCGTGATCGTCACCCTGACCCCCAACCCGAGCATCGACCGGGCCATCACGATCGAGGCCCTCCTCCGCGGTGAGGTGCACCGCGCCACCTCCAGCCGGGTCGACCCGGGCGGCAAGGGCGTCAA
>CALCPT010000346.1 GCA_937897265.1 uncultured Alcaligenaceae bacterium | reverse complement strand
TCTTCCGATCTGCCATGAAAGCGGTGATGACGCCTAGTAGTACTGGCGAGGGCACACCAGCAACCCAGTAAGCCACGCCTAAGACGACCCCTTCGCCGATGGCGATCAGTCCCATGCCCGTCACGGTGGCACTAATCGTGGCCGGAATCACTCGCGAAAATCGTTGCCACCGCAAAGGCAATACGCGCTCGCCCAAGATATCAAGTTGGCCCACCATCCGATGGCCATCTTTGTAAACAAACAACAACGTGATCAACATAAACAATAACGTCAGCATAATGTGAAACACATTACCCGTTGCCGACAACACAACGCGATAGATATTGCCAATATGTTGACCGCTGATCGCCTCGACAAGACTGCCGAGCGCATGTGGCTGACCTAAAAACTCAACCCAATAGCTGCCCAAGCGCTCACCAACATAGGGTAGCGCCACAATCCAATCAGGTGGAGAAACGCCCTGACGGTTTGCGGTCAACAGCCAAGCCAACAAGTGGCTTGCTTCGTTGACCGAGTAATACAAGGCAATCGACAGCGGTACGACAAGCACCAGCAAAATAAACATCAACGCTACGCTTGCCGCCAAGGTGGTTCTACCGCCACACACCTGAACCCATTTTGAATACAGCGGCCAACTGGCAAATCCAATGATCAAAGCTGCCAGCACTGGCACCACAAAGCCGCTAAAAAAATACACCCCAGCAGCTAATAACAAAACGAGTAACAGGCGTGCAACGACGTGCACTGGCAATACCGGGTGCATTAATTCAACACTCGAATCGGGCTACCTGCAGCCCAAGCCTGGATATCTGCGACGACATTCGCGTAAAACACCGCAAAGTTTTCTGGTGTGACATAACCCAAGTGCGGGGTGAGCAACGTGCGAGGCGTTTTACGCCAGGCGTCAGTTGCTGCCAACGGCTCGGCGTCGTAGACATCCAGCCCGGCGCCCGCAATTTTGCCTTCGGTCAACAATTTTTGCAGCGCTGGTTGGTCGATCAGGCCAGCACGTGAAGTGTTGATCAAATAGGCTGTTGATTTCATGGTTTGCAAGCTGGCGGCATCGACAATCCCGCGCGAACGATCGCTTAACACCATATGCACGCTGATCGCATCCGACGTGGCAAAGAGCTCTTGTTTAGACACAAGCTTGACGCCAGCTTTGGCCGCACGCTCTTCGGTCAGATTCGGGCTCCAGGCTACAACCTCCATGCCAAATGCCAAACCGACGCGGGCGACACACTGGCCTAAATGCCCAGCACCCACCAAGCCCAAGCGCTTAGCTTCGAGCGTTGGGGGCATACTGGTTTGCCACAAGCCCTGTTGCATATTGGCGGCTTCTTTAGGAATTTGCTTAAACAGTGCAAGCAGTAATGACCAAGCAAGCTCGGCCGTTGCGCCGGTGCTTTTTGGGTCTCCGGGTGCACCGCACACGTCAATACCCTGTGCGCGGCAAGCCACCATGTCGACCGAACTGTTGCGCATACCCGTTGTGATGAGCAACCGAAGGTTAGGCAAGGCCTTGATGACTGTAGCCGGAAACGCAGAGCGTTCGCGCATAGCAACAATCACATCGAACGACTCGAGGGTCTTGGCCAGCTCGGCAGGCTGGATATATTCAGAAAAAAACTTGACGTCAGCGTTCAGGCTATCCCACTTGGCCATGTTGGGGGCAACGTTTAAATAATCATCTAGTACGGCGATACGCATCAAATACTCCTAATTTTTTGTTGTAACAATTTAACGAGGTAGCAGACCTGTTGCTACTTTGCCTGTTGAAGGCGTTTTTCAATATCTTCTTTCGGGATCGCACCACCAACTCGCGAGCCATCGGCAAAAAACAACGCTGGGGTGCCTCGCACCATCAGCTTTTGACCAAGTGCCACCATCTGATCAATCGGTACTTCGCAATCGAGCGTCGCGGGAACTTTATTTTGCAACATCCAAGCATCCCATACCGCAGCCCGGTCTGAAGCACACCACACATTACGCACTTTTTGCGTTGAGTCAGGTGACAAGATCGGATATGGGAAAGTAAAGATCGTGACGTTGTTGATGCCGTCGATTGCTTTTCGCAACTGCTTACAGTATCCGCAATTTGGATCCTCGAAGATTGCCAGTTTGCGCGAGCCATCACCACGCACCTGCTTAAAAGACAACTCAAAGGGCAATTGGTCAAAAGGCATTTGTGCTAACGAGTCTTGACGTTCGCGAGTAATGTCGCGACGCGTCTTGGCATCGATCAAAGTGCCGTCTAAAACAAAATTCACTTTTTCATCGGTGTAAACCAAATCCATCCCAAGCTGCACCTCATACAAACCATAGGGGGTCAGGCGCACGCCGTTAATGGGTGGATTACCAAAACGCTCGGCAAACAGCTTTTGCACAGCCAGCGTTTTGGCCTCAAGGTTCGCCTCAGCGGCAGGGGCTTGTTGCGCCCACGTCGCCGACAGACTACTCAACAAACACAGTGCAACCACCCAGCGGAAGTTCAATAATTTTTTCAAACGTACTGCTCCTGATCGATAAGTACGGGGTTGCTTGGGCGCCACACCTAGCGCGAGGCCCCAGCGATTAAGTATCGCTTAAACATCGGTATTTTTTCAACCGCCGACATCCCAATATTACGCAACCATGCTACCGGTGCACTTTGCACATCAAATAGCCGATGCAATCCGTCTGTGACAACTCGCATCGCCAGAACGGGTTCGGCGCGAGCGCGGCGATAGCGTCTTAACACCAGCGCATCACCAGCACTACGAAAGGCTTCGCGTTCGGCAAGCACCGCGACTAAGGCCTCGACATCGCCTAACCCCAAGTTTAATCCCTGCCCGGCTAGGGGGTGCAAGCGGTGAGCGGCGTCACCGGCTAGGGCAATACGCTCACCAATCATCGGCGATTGATTTAAAGATAACGGAAAGGCATGAAGCGGGCCGCGCAGCGTGAGCTCGCCCAGCCGCCCTGCGGTCAACGCTGCGAGGCGAAGACTCAATTGTGTCGCTTGTTCTGGCTTGGGCAACGCAAGCAATTCTTGCGCTAGCAACTCTTTGAGCGACCAAACCAAAGACACTTGCGAACCTGACCCAGTCGACGGCATCGGCAACAAGGCAAGCACACCTTGGTCGTTGAACCATTGGTAGGCCGTGCCTTGATGTGGCCGTGCGCAGTTCAAGTGCGCGACGATTGCTGTGACGCCGTAGGGTTTGATATCGACCGGCAAACCGGCCGCCGCGCGCAAAGGCGACTGAGCGCCATCGGCTGCGATAAACAACTCGGCTTGCAAGGCGGTGCCTTGATCGGTCGTGACGCACGGGTCATCCGTCTCACCCGCTTTGCTATACGTTGCAAATTTTTCTTCGATCCAGTTCAAGCCAAAAATTTGCACCGCCTGGGTCAGCACACGTTCGATCTCGCCTGACTCGACAATCCAGGCTAATTCTGGGATGGCCGCCTGCCAAGCGTTGAGGTTAACCAGGCCGGCGCCATCGCCGTGAATCTCCATGGCCTGCACCGCGGTTAAACGCTGAGCGTCGAGCATGTTCCAAACACCGATCGACGCTAAAAATCGTTGGCTTGCTGGTGAAATGGCATATACCCGAGGGTGAAAGATCTCAGGCGACGCGGGCGCAAATGTTTGACGAGGCCCCAACAAGGTGACCTGTTGGCCCCGTCGCGCCAACGCCAGCGCCGTGGCCAAACCTACTATGCCTGTCCCGCAGACAACAATAGAGGTCTTCATGGGTGGCTCAGCGCGCACTCGGCGCACCAGCCTGCTTCGGCCAGAGCACCCACATTTGCCCTGCCTGTTTCATTCGGCCGGCTTGCGCACCTGCAGCGTCACCAAAACCCCAATAAAAGTCGGCACGCGCCGCCCCCTTAATGGCAGTTCCCGTATCTTGTGCAAACACCAGGCGATTCAGGGTTTGAGTCGAAGCAGGCTGTGTCGTTGCCAAAAACACCGGCGTGCCCAAGGGCACGAAATTAGTATCGACAGCAATCGACCGCTGCGCCATCAAGGGGATTCCGTAGGCGCCTTTGGGGCCGATCTCAGGATCAGTGATGGGTTCTTCTTTAAAAAACACCAAGGCTGGATTGGCATTGAGCATCTCGGGCACACGCTTAGGATTACGCTTGGCCCATTCGCGAATACTTTGCATTGAGGTTTGTGACAACTGCATTTCGCCTTTATCAGCGAGCCACTTACCGATCGACACATACGGGTGCCCATTGTGGTCGGCATACGCCACGCGTATCGTTTGACCCGCACCTGGCCCATCGTTTAGCTGGACACGACCCGAGCCTTGTACCTGTAAAAAGAAATTATCCACCGGGTCATTGACCCACACCACGACGGGTGGCTTGCGTGCCGAGGCCTCAAGGCTTGCACGGCTATCGTAGGGAACCACTCGATTGCCCTCTAGTTTGCCGCGTACCCGTTTTCCGGCAAGTTCTGGATACACTTTACCCAGATCAATGGTCAGCAAATCAGCAGGCACCGTGTAAAGAGGCCACTGGTAAACACCACCTTGCTTGCGCGATCCCACCACTAGCGGCTCGTAATAGCCCGTCACAATACTGCTGGCGGGTTTGCCATCTGCACCGTCGAGTCGCCATGGGGCTAGCCAGGTTTGCAAGAACTTGCGAACGGCTTCGGGGTTGTTCGCCGCGGGCGCACGCGCGGGATCAGTGGCTGCCGCGCAGACCGCTTGCCAAGCACGCGGCGTGGCGCGCGTCGGCCCCGCTAAATTGATCGCCGTTGGACGCATCAACCCTGCGCAATTACGCAAGAAGGTTGTCCAAACGCCACGCAAATCGTCATTGGCCCAGCCCGGTAGCTCACCCCAGCCTACCGCAGCGAACTTACTACCCAGAGCACGCGCCGCGCTGTCTGCTATTGTAGCCTCAGGCACCGTGACAGGGGCCTGAGCACCGGTTGCCGGACCCGAGTCGGGTACGAGCGGCGGGCTTGAACAGGCAGCCAAGATCGCCAATACACCCAACAACAGAGCTCGAAGAAAAATACGTGGCATCGCAAGTGACCTTGTCTTTAGCGTTTTAAGAGAGGTTGAGAGGCTGGCGCAAGCTGATCTTTAATGCAAGGTGCGCGGCATTGCCAATACAAATTCAGGGATTTCAACCTCAAAAGGCACCCCATTTTCACCGACGCAATGATAACTGCCACGCATCGTACCGACGGGCGTTTTAAGGGGGCAGCCACTGGTGTATTCAAAGGTTTCGCCAGGCCCGAGCAACGGTTGCTGACCCACCACACCCAAACCACGCACCTCTTGAGCGACTTGTTCGCTATCACTGATAACCCAGTGCCGGCTAATGACCTGAGCGGGCCGCTCGCCGGTGTTGGTAATACGCACCGTATAAGCAAAAACAAACTGTTGCTTGGCCGGATCTGATTGCTCAGGCACAAAGCGAGGCTCGACCGCAACGGTTAACTCAAATGGTTTCACAATGAGATCCAAAGAAAACTGCAATAATGGAACTACCTAATTTTGGTGTCCGAACATCATGCCAGAAATGACAGCCCGACCAAAAGCACGTATCGCACCCAGCATTTTATCTGCTGACTTCGCCCGTTTGGGCGAAGAAGTCAAAAATGTTGTGGCGGCCGGCGCCGACTGGATCCATTTTGATGTCATGGATAATCACTACGTACCCAATCTGACCATCGGTCCGATGGTGTGCGAGGCCATCCGCCCCCACATTAGTGTGCCGATCGACGTTCATCTGATGGTTGAACCGGTTGATAGTCTGATCCCCTCATTTGCGAAGGCGGGAGCCAATGTCATCACCTTTCACCCAGAGGCTTCGCGGCACGTCGATCGCAGCCTCGCCCTGATTCGCGATCAAGGCTGTCAGGCAGGACTAGTCTTTAACCCCGCGACACCTCTGAATTGGCTAACCCATGTCATGGATAAGGTCGACATTATTTTGCTCATGTCGGTCAACCCCGGCTATGGGGGTCAAAGTTTTATCCCAGGCACGCTCGACAAGTTGCGCCAGGCGCGCGCGCTCATCGACGCGCATGTGCAAGCGGGCGGCCAACCGATCGCCCTTGAAGTCGATGGTGGCGTCAAGGTCGACAACATCGGCGCCATCCGCGCCGCTGGGGCAGATACCTTTGTGGCAGGCTCGGCGATCTTTGGCCAACCTGATTACGCTGCCGTGATTCAAAACATGCGTGAACAACTCAAACTTGCTGAAACTAGCTCGGTCTAAGCACGTTAACTCTACTGATCTGATGCGGCCCACTCTTTAATGTGACTATCCGCACTTTTCACTGAAAAATCTACCATCAGTGTCTCTTTAACCAATTTCTAGATGCCACATAATGTCTTCAGCTTCTAACGCTACCCGCAAACCTTTAGCCTTCGACGCCGTTTTGATTGATCTGGATGGCACCTTGATGGACACCATCCCCGATCTAGCTAACGCGGCCAACACCATGCGCCAAGAGCTTGGGCTCTCGAGCCTGCCTCAAGCTCAGATTGCGACCTTTATTGGCAAAGGGGCCAAAAACCTGGTGATGCGCATGCTGACCGTCGACGCGGACCCGGCTTCGATTTCGCCCGAACTCTTCGAGCGTGCGCGCGAGTCATATTTTCGTAACCTGCACCGGGTGAATGGTGAGCAGTCAGTCATGTTTGACGGTGTGATACCTGGGCTTGAGTTAATGAAAAGTATGGGTCTGCGCCTGGCGGTCGTCACCAACAAGGCCACCGAATTCACCCTGCCCCTGCTCGACCGAACTGGCCTGGCACCTTATTTTCAGGCCGTTGTCTGTGGCGATACCTTAGCGCACGCTAAACCGCACCCGGCTCCGATGTTGCACGCCTGTGACTTGTTAAAAAGCGCACCCGCGCGTAGCGTGGCCATCGGCGACTCAATCAACGATGCTCAGTCGGCACGCGCGGCTGGTTGTAGCGTTTTAGCAGTGCCCTACGGGTATAACGAAGGCCAAAGCGTGCAAACGCTTGATGTCGATGCTATAGTTAACTCAATTGAGGCTGCAGCCCATTGGGTTGCAGCGCGTTAAAACAGAACATTTTCAACATGAAATCACTGACCCCGAATCAATTCGTAACTAGCGCCTCGTGGCGCTGGTGGCGTTTTTGTCTCGGGTAAGGTTTTGTCAGCAGTCAGTCTCAAGGCTTAGGCCACCAGACTAAACACACAAACCAAGCCCGTCCAAACATGGTCGGGCTTTTTTATTGTTTCGCCGACTTTTAAAGCGTGTTGCATTTCGTACCTGAAACCGCCCTACGAGAATTGTCTAAAAATGACTGAAATCGAATTTAAAGCCCTCGCAGCGCAAGGCTATAACCGGATCCCACTGGTCGCTGAAACCTATGCCGATCTCGACACCCCTTTAGCGATTTATTTAAAACTTGCGCACAGCGGCCCTCAGGGTGGCAAAAATTCGTGCCTGCTTGAATCGGTAGTCGGAGGCGAGCGCTTTGGCCGCTATTCGTTCATTGGCCTGCCTGCGCGCAACGTCATCCGCGCCCGCGGCACGACCACTGAAGTGCTTCGCGATGACAAGGTCATTGAAACGCATCAGGGTGACCCACTCGCCTTTATTTCGCAATATCAAGCGCGCTTCAAAGTGGCCTTGCGCCCAGGGATGCCACGCTTTGCAGGTGGTTTAGCTGGGTATTTTGGCTACGATACGGTTCGACACATTGAGCCAAAACTCGGCCCCGCCACCAAGCCTTATCCGGCCGGGATGGGCGAAGGCCCGCCAGATATCTTATTGTTGCAAGTCGATGAGCTGGTCATCGTTGACAACCTGGCGGGGCGCATCTACTTGATGGTGTACGCCGACCCCGCTCAGCCTGAGGCTTTTAATCGTGCCCAGCAACGCATCAAAGACTTGCGGATTCGGCTACGCAAGCCAATTGAAATCCCTTATAGCCATTCAAGTGTCGTCACCGCAGAAGAACGGCACTTTGCCAAAGCCGATTACCTCGCCGCAGTGTTACGCGCAAAAGAGTACATCGCGGCGGGCGATCTGATGCAGGTACAGGTAGGCCAAGTCATTACCAAACCGTTTAGCGAATCACCGCTTTCGCTGTATCGCGCGCTACGCAGCTTGAATCCCTCACCTTATATGTATTACTGGAACTTCGGTGACTTTCAGGTCGTGGGTGCTTCGCCCGAAATTCTTGTGCGGCAAGAGGCCTTGCCGCTCGCCGAAGGGGCTCCTGCCGGTTCGGCCCCCGAGACCACCATCACGATTCGACCGCTGGCCGGCACCCGCAAACGCGGTGCAACACCCGAGCTAGATGCCGCGCTGGCCGAAGAACTATTAGCCGACCCCAAAGAGCGCGCAGAACACGTCATGCTGATTGATCTGGCCCGTAACGACGTGGGTCGTGTCGCAAAAATCGGCACAGTGAAAGTCACCGACACCATGGTGATCGAACGCTATTCACATGTGATGCATCTGGTCTCAAACGTGGCTGGCACGCTCGAGGCCGGCATGAGCAATATGGATGTCTTACGCGCCTCGTTTCCGGCAGGTACCTTAACCGGTGCACCGAAAGTGCGCGCGATGCAAATGATCGACGAGCTCGAGCCGGTGCGCCGTGGGATCTATGGCGGCGCGGCGGGCTACCTGAGCTATGGCGGCGAGATGGATGTTGCGATTGCCATTCGTACCGGCATCATCAAAGACGGCATGCTATATGTGCAGGCAGCGGCCGGCATCGTCGCCGACTCTGATCCTGAACTCGAATGGCAAGAAACTGAGGCAAAAGCCCGCGCAGTGTTACGCGCGGCTGAGCAAGTGCAAACTGGGCTTGATGACCCGTTTTAAATCCGCCAACGTGATACGACCTGGATTCAAACCATGCTACTGATGATCGATAACTACGACTCGTTTACCTACAATCTGGTGCAATACTTTGGCGAACTTGGTCAAGATGTGCGCGTCTATCGCAACGACCAAATCACACTGAAAGAGATTGACGCGCTAGCGCCTGATCACATCTGCGTGTCGCCTGGGCCCTGCTCGCCAGCCGAGGCTGGCATCTCAATTGATGTGATCAAACACTACGCGGGTAAAACCCCGATCTTGGGCGTGTGCCTTGGGCATCAGGCGATCGGCGCAGCGTTTGGTGGCAAGATCGTTCGTGCGCAACAAATCATGCACGGCAAAACCTCAGACATCACACACACCAACAGCGATGTTTTTAAAGGTTTGCCTTCGCCCTATACCGTGATTCGTTATCATTCTCTGGCCATTGAGCGTGCCTCGATCCCCGATTGCCTGGCGATCACAGCACAAACCGCCGACGGCGAAATCATGGGCGTGCGACACAAAACACTACCGGTTTATGGCGTACAGTTTCATCCAGAATCGGTTCTTACCGAACATGGTTATCAAATGATTGGAAACTGGTTAGAAATTTGTGGTGATAAGGGCGCTCGCGCAAGATCTGAGGGTTTATCACCAGTTGTAATTAGAGCTTAATTTTTATTAATTGTTATTGTCACAATACTGCCAATAGTTTTAGTTGCACCAGCCTCCGGTGCTTGCGCCAAGATCTCACCAGCTGGCTTTGTTGGATCTGAAGCTGTGATCTCTCTAATTAAAAATCCAGCTTGAGTTAAAACTGTTTTAGCACCAATCTCATTTAAACCAACCAATGATGGAACCTGCACATTTCCACTTGC
>CALCPT010000345.1 GCA_937897265.1 uncultured Alcaligenaceae bacterium | reverse complement strand
GGCCCAGCGCCAAGAACGTGAGATTAACTCGTTGAAATAGCTCGCCGGTTACGACCTTAAAAGCGAACAACATTCTCACGTGACTTTTATCATCAACACGTTACAAGTTCGTAACGTGCAAATCAATCATCTGGATATTTTGCATGACCGAAATTTGGGTAGTGAGACATGGCGAGACGCCCTGGAACGTGGTGCGTCGCGTACAAGGCTGGGAAGATATCCCGCTGAATGAAAAAGGCGTTGAACAGGCACAAGCACTGGGTAAACATCTTGCAACGCTAAAGGCGACGGGTGATGGCGTTGATGCCATTTACACCAGCGACCTCAAGCGCGCGCACCATACCGCCAGCATTTTGGCCGACTCACTAGGTTTGCCTCTCAATATCGAGCCCGGTGTACGCGAGCGTCACTTCGGCGTACTGCAAGGGTTGATCTATGGCGAGATGGATCAACACGCCCCTGAAGCGGCAAAAGTTTGGCGTAGTCGTGATCCAGATGCTGAACTGCCCGGTGGCGAATCGCTAGGATTTTTTCATCGACGCGTCGTGCAAGCGATTGATGACATCGCAGCAAAACATCTTGGTCAACGTGTGATGGTAGTGAGCCACGGCGGTGCGATGGATATCATTTGGCGCCACGCCACCCAAGTCAGTTTGCGCGTGCCGCGCGAAGCGCCGTTGTTGAACGCTAGCTTAAATCGCTTAAGCGTTTCAAAAGACGGTTGGAAGCTCATCAATTGGGGCGATGTAGGTCACCTAGAACGCGGCGCGAGCGATGACATTACGTCTTCTTGATTGAATTTTTACCCGAGGGATTTCTGTGCTGAACTACATCAGATAGCGATTCAGCGACGCAGAGAAAGCAAAAACAATGTGCGTCGTTTCGCTCACCTACTACGCTTTCGCCTAGTTGGCCTTTATCAGCATCATGATACTCGTGTGACTCTCGTAGCAAGCAGGCTGATGATAGTCAGCCAGTTTGTCTGGGTTTGCGCGGTGCATTGACAGCCAATCTGTCGTAAAGCCAATTGGGCAGCAGACGCATCAACTTACCCACCACCCCCATCTGCCAAGGGATCACCACGTAAGTTTTGTTTTGTTGGATCGCCGTAAGTGCTTTCGCTGCAAACACCTCTGCCTCCATCAAAAAAGGCATCTGATAAGGATTTTTTGCCGTCATCTCTGTACGAATATAACCAGGCGCGATCGTCACAACACCAACGTTGTGCGGCTTGAGCTCTAAACGCAAACTCTCGCAGTAGGTCGTCACGGCCGACTTTGAGGCGCTGTACGCTCCAGCACCCGGCAAGCCTCTTACACCTGCCACACTCGCGATCCCCACAAGCGTGCCGCTTTGACGCTTGATCATTTGCTGCACAAAAGGCTCAAACGTTGATACTGTCGCCATCACGTTGGTTTCAAAGATCGCTTTAAACACACCAAAATCATCGGTTTGCTCGGTCAGCGTACCGGCACTAATCCCCGCGCAGGCGATCACCACATCCACCTCGCCCACTTGCTCGATAAAGTTACTTGCAGCAGCGTGAAGTTCATCACGATCTTGCACATCGACCACGTACAGGTAGTGGCGACCCGGCAAAATCGCAGCAAGTTCATGCAAACGATCGCGTCGACGTGCCACCAAACCTAGTGTGTGGCCTTGCAAGGCATACTGCTTAGCGAGCGCCGCGCCTAAGCCACTGCTGGCGCCTGTGATAAAAACCGCCACTTAATTAGCCTTCGCACCCGAAGCGCGTACGATCTTCTCCCACTTGGCGAGTTCAGTTTCGTTGTACTTGGCAAACTCAGCCGAGGTTGAGCCGACAGGCTCTGCACCCATTCCAGCATACTGGTCTTGCACCGATTGCAGCTTTAAGGCTTGACTCGCCGCCTGGGATAACTGATTAACGATGGCCATCGGTGTACCCTTGGGGGCCCAGTAGCCGTACCACGTTGCGATATCAAAGCCCGGGTAACCAGACTCGGCGATCGTAGGCAGTTCAGGTAGTGCCTGTGCGCGCTTAAGCGTTGTCACTGCGATCGCACGCAACTTACCTGCCTTGATGAACGGCATGGCTGACGGCATTGAGTCAAACATCAACTGCACTTGCCCACCCACTAAATCAGCCAACGCAGGTGAACTGCCTTTGTATGGGATATGCTGCATTTCAATGCCTGCCGCGACCTTAAACGATTCGCCCGCGAGGTGCTGCGCCGAGGCGCTACCAGACGACGCAAAATTAAGTTTGCCTGGATTTTTTTTGCCGTACTCAACCAGATCTTTAATCGACTGCACGGGCAGGCTGTTAGGTACCACCAGTACCAAAGGCACGGCAGCCAACTGTGTGATTGGCACAAAATCTTTGAGCGCATCAAACCGCATATCTGGATACAGATGCGGATTGATCACATGCAGTGAAGCATTGGCTAAAAAGGTATAACCATCGGGCTCTGCACGCGCAACCATTTCAGCGCCAATCATGCCGCTAGCGCCAGGCTTGTTATCGACAATAATCGACTGGCCAAGTGTTTTGCTCATTTCAGCCGCTACCACTCGCGCCGTCAGATCTGTTGGGCCACCGGGGGGATAAGGCACGACCATCCGAATTGCTTTGGTTGGATAGCTGTTGGCTTGCGCGAACGCGACTGGTGCGCCGGCAATGCTAGCGACGCTCGCGACACACAGTAGTCGCAACACAAACTTGAAACTGAACATAGAGACTCTACTTTTGAAATGATGGATGGATGTTAAGACGCTAGTGCCGGAGCCTGAGTCACGACTCCTGCATCAAGTAATTGCTGAATCGAAGCGGCGCTCAGTCCGGCCTCAGTCAACGCTTGGATTGAGTTTTCACCAATACGTGGCGCGCTCGTCACCGGGCGATGCAACGGATGCGAAGGCAAGCCAATATAAGGCAGCTTGCCAACGCCTGCCTGCTCGAGTTGTTGCGCCAGGTTCAAGTGCAAGGCCTGAGGGTGCTCAAGCACCTCAGTGTAGTTGCGCACTTGCGCATGCAATACATCATGTTTTTGCAATAAGGCGACCCAATGTGCGGTCGTGTTTTGCTTAAGGATTTGAGCCATGTCGGCATGCAAGATTGCACGATTCTCAAAACGAATCGCGTTCTCTAGATAACGGGCATCAGTGATCCATTCTTCACGGCCTAGAGCCTTACAGACTCGGTGAAAATGTTCTGTGTTAACAGTGACCACCGAGACCGTCCCGTCAGAAGTCGCAAAAACAGCATTGGGCGCGCTGACTGCACCAAAGGGTCGTTTGCCGGCAATCGCCTGCTCGATAAAACAGGCGCCTTGAAAGGCTGCGCAAGCCTCAAAGAGACTGACTTGAACGTGCGTACCTAACTTGTGCGCCAGGCGTTGATACAACGCCGTTGCAGCGCCTTGCGAGGCATACAAACCGGTCATCACATCGGCAGCTAACAAGCCAACGCGCCTGGGTGTGCCATGCTCGTCTTGATTTGAGAACATCAAGCCACTGTCAGCCTGCATCACTGAATCGGTTGCAGGCGCATCCGCATACGGGCCGGTTTGACCATAGCCGCTGACCGACACGTAGACCAGATCAGGTTTAATTCTAGAAAGCGCTGAATACCCAACACCTAAGCGGTCGGCAACACCCGGCCGAAAGTTTTGCACGATCACATCCGCTTGCAGCGCCAGGTCATACAAGATCTTTTTGCCGGCTTCTGTACGCGCATCTAAGGCTAACGCCTGCTTACCCGCATTGAACTGAATCGCCAGTGCGCTGAGATCACCCTTGGCCACACCCACGAAGCGAATCCAATCACCTGCCGGGGGTTCGACCTTCAGAACGTGTGCGCCCTGCTGCCAGAGAATGTGAGCACAATAAGGGCCAGCAATGCCCTGACTGATATCTAGAACACGCAGGCCAGCGTACGGGAGTGGAGTCGGTGTCATGATCGAGGTCGCGCTTAAAAGGGATAACACCGTATCCTAGTTTTATTCGGCTGCGAGAGCAAGGCGGAGGTGCGAGGGCAAACGATCAGCGCACAGCACAGGACTAAGTAGCAAGGATAAATTTCGCGATCAAAAGCAAGCCCTCGGCGCGAGGACGAGCCTTGTCACATCGCGACAAGGCTCAGACACAACAAACTCAGCTGACCAAAGATTTGTGCAGCTCTTGCAACGAGTAAACCTTAATTCCAAGCCCTTCACGCAGATACTGCATGCCTTCAACAGCCGCGCGTGCGCCTGCGATCGTGGTGTAGTAGGTGACCCTGGCTGCCAATGCTTGTGTGCGAATCGCACGCGAATCGGTGATGGCGTTACGGCGCTCTTCGACGGTATTGATCACAAGCGAGACTTCGCCGTTTTTAAGCATATCAACGATGTGTGGACGACCTTCAGCGACTTTATTCACCACCATGACTGGAATGCCGGCCTCTTTGATCGCAGCAGCAGTACCACGCGTTGCCACCACCTTAAAGCCCAAACCATGCAAGCCGCGCGCGACTTCAACCGCCTTGGGTTTATCTTGATTTTTGACACTGATAAACACCGTGCCAGACTCAGGCAAGTTCACGCTAGCGGCCATTTGCGACTTAACGAAGGCTTCACCGAAGGTCACGCCTACACCCATAACCTCACCGGTCGATTTCATTTCAGGGCCAAGAATCGTATCCACGCCTGGAAACTTCACAAACGGAAACACCGCCTCTTTAACTGAGAAATAATGTGGCACGACCTCTTTTGTGATCCCTTGCGCCGCCAACGTTTGACCAGCCATCGCACGTGCGGCGATTTTTGCTAACTGCAAGCCGGTTGCTTTCGATACAAATGGAACCGTGCGCGAAGCACGCGGGTTCACTTCAAGCACGTAGACGTCACCTTTTTGCACGGCAAACTGCACGTTCATTAAGCCCGACACATTCAGTGCCCGAGCCATCAAAGCGGTTTGGCGCTTGATTTCGGTGGTCATTTCGTTTGACAACGAAAACGGCGGCAAGCTGCAAGCCGAGTCGCCAGAGTGCACCCCTGCCTGCTCGATGTGCTCCATCACGCCGCCAATAAACACCTGCTGCCCATCACACAAGCAATCGACATCAATCTCAATCGCATCATTCAAAAAGCGATCTAGCAACACAGGCGAGTCGTTACTAACCTTTACGGCTTCGCGCATGTAGCGCTCGAGATCTGTTTGCTCGTGTACGATTTCCATGGCGCGACCACCGAGCACATAGCTTGGGCGTACCACTAGGGGGTAGCCGATTTCTTGCGCGTGAGCCAAGGCTTCGCTTTCGGTGCGTGCAGTGCGATTAGGCGGTTGACGCAGTCCAAGCTTGGTTAATAACTTTTGAAAGCGCTCACGGTCTTCAGCGACATCGATCGATTCAGGACTGGTCCCGATGATCGGTACACCGTTGGCTTCAAGAGCACGGGCAAGCTTGAGCGGCGTTTGGCCACCATACTGCACAATCATACCTACAGGCTTTTCGATATGCACGATTTCAAGCACGTCTTCAAGCGTGACAGGCTCAAAGTACAAGCGATCTGAGGTGTCGTAATCGGTCGAAACGGTTTCAGGGTTGCAATTGATCATGATGGTTTCAAAACCATCTTCGCTCAAGGCTAACGCAGCGTGCACGCAGCAATAGTCAAACTCAATGCCTTGGCCAATACGATTGGGGCCACCACCGAGCACGATGATCTTTTTACGATCGGTGGGTTTGGCTTCGCACTCTTGCTCGTAGGTTGAATACAAATACGCCGTGTTGGTGGCGAACTCTGCTGCGCACGTATCGACCCGCTTAAAAACCGGGCGCACGTTCAGTTGATGGCGCAGCTTACGCACCTCGCCTTCAACGGTATCCAACAAAAAGGCGAGACGGCGATCAGAGAAACCGCGGCGCTTCAGTTGCCATAAGGTTTCGTAATCAAGGTCAGCAAGCGTGCGCTGCTCGAGTGCCAATTCAATGTCGACAATCTCTTTGATCTGCGACAAGAACCAAGGATCAATCTTAGTGAGTTGGTGCACCTCATCCATCGAGAAGCCTTGCGCAAAGGCATCGCCGACATACCAAATTCGTTCAGGTCCGGGCTCGCCCAATTCGATTTGAATTTTTTCGCGATCGGTGGTTTTTTGATTCAGGCCATCTACGCCGACTTCTAAACCGCGTAGAGCTTTTTGAAACGACTCTTGAAAGGTGCGGCCAATGGCCATGACTTCGCCGACCGACTTCATTTGTGTCGTCAAGCGTGCGTCTGCTGTCGGAAATTTTTCGAAGGCAAAACGCGGTACCTTGGTGACAACGTAGTCAATCGTCGGCTCAAACGAGGCAGGCGTTGCACCCCCTGTGATTTCGTTTTTAAGTTCGTCTAAGGTATACCCCACCGCCAAACGGGCGGCGACCTTAGCGATCGGAAAACCTGTTGCTTTTGACGCCAAAGCTGACGAACGCGATACACGCGGATTCATCTCGATCACAATCATCCGGCCGTTGTGCGGATTCACCGCAAACTGCACGTTTGAGCCACCCGTGTCGACGCCGATTTCGCGCAACACTGCGATAGAAGCGTTACGCATGATTTGATATTCTTTATCAGTCAGCGTTTGCGCTGGCGCCACGGTGATCGAGTCACCGGTATGCACACCCATTGGATCCAAATTTTCGATCGAGCAAACGATAATGCAGTTATCGGCGCTGTCGCGCACGACCTCCATTTCGAATTCTTTCCAGCCAAGTAAAGACTCTTCAATTAAGAGTTCGTTGGTGGGCGAAGCCTCGAGACCGCGACGACAAATCGTTTCGAACTCTTCTGCGTTATAGGCGATACCGCCACCACTACCACCCAAGGTAAAGCTCGGACGAATCACTGCCGGAAAGCCCGACGTGCCAATCTCGGCGCCGATACGACGTTGAACTTCCCAGGCCTCTTCGAGCGAGTGCGCAACACCTGACTTGGCAGATTCAAGACCAATCGCAGTCATGGCGACTTTAAACTTTTGACGGTCTTCTGCTTTTTCGATCGCGTGCGCGTTCGCACCAATCAGCTCAACATTGTATTTTTTAAGGACACCATGCTTATCGAGATCAAGGGCGCAATTCAATGCTGTTTGGCCGCCCATTGTGGGCAGAACAGCATCGGGACGTTCTTTTTCGATAATTTTTTCGACGACTTGCCAGGTGATAGGCTCGATGTAGGTCACATCGGCGGTTTCTGGGTCGGTCATGATGGTGGCAGGATTACTGTTAACCAGCACCGTACGATAGCCCTCTGCTTTGAGGGCTTTGCAGGCTTGTGCGCCTGAGTAATCAAATTCGCATGCTTGCCCAATCACAATGGGGCCAGCGCCAATAATCAAGATAGTTTTTAGGTCGGTACGCTTGGGCATGGTGACTCTTTATTTGTTGCTGGCCATCAGGCTCATGAATTGATCGAACAAGACAACGATGTCATGTGGCCCAGGGCTTGCTTCGGGATGCCCTTGAAAACAAAAGGCAGGCCTATCGGTTAACTCAAACCCCTGCAAGGTGCCATCAAACAACGACACGTGCGTGGCACGTGCATTGGCGGGTAAGGTTTGGGCGTCAACTGCAAAACCATGGTTTTGCGCCGTAATAAACACCCGACCCGAGGCCAGATGCTGCACGGGGTGATTTGAGCCGTGGTGACCCGTTTTCATCTTGATCGTCTTGGCACCAACGGCCAAACCCATGATTTGATGCCCTAAGCAGATGCCAAAGGTGGGCAACTTACGCTCAAGAAACACTTTTGTCGCCGCAATCGCGTAATCGCAAGGGTCGGGGTCGCCAGGGCCATTGGACAAGAATACGCCGTCAGGCTTGAGTTTGAGAACGTCATCGGCCGTGCTCTGCGCAGGCACAACAGTGATGCGGCAACCGCGCTCAGATAACAGGCGCAGGATATTGGACTTAACGCCAAAATCGTAGGCGACTACGTGTGGCAATTGGCTGTCGTTTTTGCCATAACCACGGCCAAGTTGCCAAGTTGACTCTGTCCAACTAGCCTGCTTGGTTGCCGATACGACTTTGGCCAAATCTTGGCCCGACATCCCGGGAAACTTCGCAGCAAGCTTTAAGGCCTGTTCAGCGTCATCACCGACCAAAATACAGCCACCCTGCGCACCACCCTCTCGCAAAATGCGGGTGAGTTTGCGAGTGTCGATTTCGGCGATCGCAACGATACCCTGTGCTTTTAGATAATCAGGCAACGACTGGGTCGACCGAAAATTGGACAATTGCTCGGGGCAATTTCGCACAATCAGGCCGGCCGCGTGAATTTTGGTGGATTCGACGTCTTCGAGATTGACCCCAGTATTGCCAATATGCGGATACGTTAAGGTAACGATTTGCCCGCTATAGCTAGGATCTGTCAGTATTTCTTGGTAACCTGTCATAGCCGTATTGAATACGACCTCGGCCACAGTTTGACCGTCAGCCCCTATCGAAACACCTTTAAAGATGGTTCCGTCGGCGAGCGCTAGAATTGCAACAGCACGCTTTGACTGGGGGGCGTTTTGCTTGGCTCGTAGTTCATCAAATATATTCGGCAGCACAATCAACCCCAGCGTTAAAAATTAGTAAGCAAACCTTGGAAGTATAACTGATGGCCAGCCTTCTCGAATCCCTTCGTACCCAAACCACCGTTGTTGCCGATACTGGTGACTTTGAGAGCATGCGGCGCTATCTACCCACCGATGCAACGACTAATCCCTCTTTGATTCTCAAAGCGGTGCAGCAAGAGGCCTATCGCCCCATGTTAGAGCGCTGCGTCAAGGCAAACCCAAAAGCGGCAACGAGTGACTTAGTTGACCAACTGCTGGTCTCGTTTGGGAAAGAAATCCTTAATATCGTGCCCGGCAGAGTGTCAACCGAGGTAGATGCGCGCCTGTCTTTTGACACGGTTGCGACCATCGCACGCGCCCGACAGCTAATTTCACTGTATCAGGCCGCCGGCTTCGAGCGCGACCGTATCCTCATCAAAATCGCCGCCACCTATGAAGGCATACAGGCAGCTCGCGTACTCGAGGCCGAAGGCATTCACTGCAACCTGACACTACTCTTCTCTTTGATCCAAGCCGTTGAGTGCGCGGATGCGCGCGTGCAGTTGATTTCACCGTTTGTCGGCCGAATTTACGACTGGCACAAAAAGCAGCAGGGCAGCACCTGGAACGAAGCCGCCAACAGTGGTGTCAACGACCCCGGCGTACTGTCCGTCTCAAAAATCTACAGTTACTACAAAAATTTTGGGATCGCGACCGAAATCATGGGCGCGAGCTTTAGAAACACTGGGCAGATTTTGGCGCTTGCCGGTTGCGATTTATTAACAATCAGCCCCGATCTACTGTCGAGCCTCAGCGACACCCAAGGCGAGGTCAGCCCCTGCCTTACAGCCGCCTATGCAAAAGCCAACGCGGTCGAACGCCTGCCTGCGGGCGAACAGGCTTTTCGCTTTTTACTCAACGAAGATGCGATGGCGAGCGAGAAATTATCTGAAGGGATTCGAGCGTTTGTCGCTGACGCACGTAAGCTTGATGCTTTGATCGAGGCGCAGCGATCACAATCAACAAACTAGCCTTATTCGTGCGTTCAGAATTTTTATTCCTCTCATCCACCGTCAGTGTGAGGGTGATTTAGTCGGTCATCTGCCTCAATCTAAGCAGACGTTATGAATGCACTTTTTCAAAGCGAAAGGCATTGACACCTACTCATTGAGGCGGTGACCGACAGAGATCGGAAGA